>JAAYUR010000474.1 GCA_012517645.1 Treponema sp. | reverse complement strand
GGCCAAGCGGTCGAGGCGGTTCTGGACCGTTCCGCAGGATAGGTGGAGGTTGCGGCTGAGGGCCCGGAGGCTCTCCGCGGAGGCGTGGCGATCGAGCAGGTCGGAGTAATCCACCCGTCGTTTGGCGAAGTAGTCGACCGAGAAGGTCTGGGACGAGAAGGTTCTGCCGCATTCCCGGCACCGGAACCTTCGGACGAGTCCGAAGGCTCCGGTGGGGTAATAACCCTTGGGGCGGAACCACCCGGGCCTGGGATGTGCTCCATGGAGTCTACATGCAGGATTGGGGCAAAAGGGATACAGATCCATAGGTACCTCCCGGGAGTGTGAATCTCTCCCGACTCGATACCGCTCTATTCCTCAATATTTGCTTGCGTCAGGACAAGCTTCGTAACACTAATAGCTCCATACCGTCCCAGGCGGGACGGACGGTGCAATCCGGGGATGAGAGTTCCGCGCAGAGGGTTTCCAGTTCTAGGTGGGAATGGTCGTGGCAAATGTGGATGATCCAGGCCTCCCGGACTTTGAGGGAGCGGGCGGCTTCGGCGGCCTCGGAAACGGAGAAATGGGTGGGATGGGGCCGCGCCCGGAGACCGTCTATGGCCAGGATCTCGACGCCCTCCAGAAGGGCCAGGCTGGATTCGGGTATCTCCGAACAATCGGTAAGGTAGGCGAAGGTACCGAACCGGTAGCCCAGGATGGGCAGGATCCCGTGCAGGATCGGGACAGGACGGACCTCGACGCCGCCGACCCGGATGCCATCCGGGGGCATTTCCCGGAGCAGGATCCGGGGAACCCCGCCCCCCGGCTGGGGAGGGTCGAAGGCGTAGGAAAACCGGACCGCCAGCTCCTCCCGGGCACGACGGTCCGCCCAGACGGGCAGGACCCCCTCCCGGGTAAGGGGTCGAACGTCGTCCAGGCCGTGGATATGGTCCGCGTGGGCGTGGGTCACCAGGACCGCGTCCAGCCGGTCGATCCCGGCCCGCAGGGCCTGGAGCCGGAACTCGGGCCCCCGGTCGACGAGGATCCGCTCCCCCCCGTCCCCCCGGACCAGGAGGGAGGCCCGGTACCGGGAGTCCCGGGGATCCCGGGAGCGGCAGACGGGACAGGAACAGCCCACGACGGGTACGCCGTGGCTGGTTCCGGTACCCAGGAAGACCGCGTTCACGCGGGGTCGCGCTTGACGTCCACGCCCCGTTCGGTCACCCTCCGACCGCGGGTGCGGAACTTGGCGGCGGCCTGCCGTATGGCGCTGGTGGTGTCCGCGCTCTGGCGGGAAAGGTCGGAAAGCTCCGTGGCGGAGCGGTCGATCTCGGCTATGCCCAGGGTCATCTCCTGGGCGGCGCTGCGGTTTTCCGCCGAGAGCCTGCGGACGTCCTCCACGGTGCGGCCGATGACGGCGGTTCCGGATTCGAGGCCTCCGGACGCCTCGGACAGGGCCCGGCTGGTTCCGGCCAGACCCTCCAGGGCGGATACAACCTCCCGGCTCCGGGATGCGGCGTCCGTCAGGGCGTCGGATGTGGAGGCCAGCTCGCCTATGAGCTCCTCGAGGCCGTCTATGACGGACCCGATGGCCCCGTTCGCGGTGTCCGTGGATTCCGCCGCGTTCCGGATGGCCTCCGCGGTCTCTTCGATCGTCCGGCTTATGCCCTGGGCGTTTTCCGCGGTGCTCTCCGAGAGTTTGCGGATCTCCTCGGCCACCACCGCGAATCCACGGCCCGATTCGCCCGCGTGGGCCGCCTCGATGGAAGAGTTGATGCCGAGGATTTTCGTATTCATCGCTATTTTGTTGATCAGCGTAAGAATATTTCCGATTTCGGCATTAAATTTTCCTATCTGTGCAATTTCCTGATTTAAATCTTCCTGCTCGCCCATAATACTTTGTGAAGACGATGCGAGTTCTTCCAAGGTGGCGGAAATTTC
>JAAYUR010000433.1 GCA_012517645.1 Treponema sp. | reverse complement strand
TCTTCCGGAAGACCCGCCAGAGGGCTTCCAGGATGCCGGCGGTCTTCTTGGCCGCCTCCCCGGAAAGGCCCAGGGCGTAGGCGACGTTCCGGGCCCGGTAGGATGAAAGGCCCTCCGCCAGGGGCACCCGCTCCCGGACGACCTTCTCCGGGAAGCGGGCGGCCAGGTCCTCGATCTCCACGCCCCCCTCGGAGCAGGCCAGGACCACGGCCTCCGCGGCGGCGGGATCCACGGTGATAGAGAGGTAGAGCTCCCGGTCGATGTCCACCGCCTCCTCCACCAGGATCTTCCGGACCCCGTGGGGGCTATCGAAGAGGGCGGCCGCGGTCTCCCGGGCCTCGGGCTCGGACCGGACCAGCTTGATGAGGCCCGCCTTGCCCCGCCCGCCCCGGAGGACCTGGGACTTGAGGACGCAGGGGAAGCCCGCTTCCCGGGCGGCCCGGGCCGCCCCGTCCGGATCCGTCGCCAGGACGGACCGGGGCACGGGAATCCCCTCGGCCTTGAAGACTTCCTTCGCCTCGTGCTCGTGGAGTTTCATGTCCGCCTCACCTGCCGTACTTGGCCCAGAGGGAACCGAAGATCTCCTCGTCCGAGGGCCGGTTCGGAGCCAGGGGCAGGGCCAACCAGGTTATGTTAACGAAGTGCTTCCAGTGGATATTCTCGGTCGTGATGTTCCCCCCCCAGGTCCCGCAGCCCAGGGTGACCGTGGAGGGCATCCCGTTGGCAAAGGTGCCCCCGTTCCCGGAGGCCATGCCCTGGCGCACCATGATCCGGCTGGACCGCATCGTCTCGCCCATGGCCAGGATATAGTCCTCCCGGAAGGTGAAGATCCCCGAGGAGTGTCCGGTCCCGCAGGCGTCGGTGATCAGGACCACCGCGTCCAAGCCGGACCGGAAGTCCGGACACTTCCACAGGGCCAATACCGGGGAGATCTTCTCCTGGGCCCACTTTTCCGGGGCCGGGCCGCCCGGCCGGGGCAGCTCGGCCTCCACCATCAGGATCTTCGTGCCCGGGGCCACGGGGATGCCGGCGCCGGCGGCGATCGCTTCCGCGGAGCGGGCGATCACCTTGGGGTTCAAGGCTTCCTTCCCGTCCGGCCCGACGGGCCAGAGCCAGGAGCGGAGCCTTTCCTTCTCCCCGGGGGAGCAGAGGTGGGCTCCCTTGGCCCTCATGGCCCGGACGAAAGCGTCGTAGACGGTCGCGCAGGCCACCACGGAGTTCTCGCTGGAGCAGCTTGTGGCGTTGTCGAAGGCCTTGCTGACCGAGATCTTGGCCGCCGCGTCCTCGGGGTCCGCGTCCTCCGCCAACAGTTGGACGGCGTTCCCGGGCCCCACCCCGTAGGCGGGGGTCCCGGAGGAATAGGCCGCCTTGACCATGGGGCCGCCCCCGGTGGCCACCACCAGATCCACCTGGCGCATGAGTTCCCCGGTCCGCTCGATCGAGGGCTCTTCGATGCACTGGACCAGGTCCTCCGGGGCACCGACCTTCCTCAGGGCTTCCCGCATGAAGTCGCAGGCCATCTTCGAGGCGCCCTTGGCCTTGGGGTGGGGGGCGAAGATCACGGCGTTCCGGCCCTTCAGGATGGAAAGGCCGTTGGAGGAGGGGGTGGCGGTGGGGTTGGTCACCGGGGCCAGGGCCCCGACGACCCCGACGGGCTTGGCGAACTTGAGGAGGCCCTTCGCCTCGTCCCGCTCGATAAGGCCTACGGACTTTGCGGTCCGGATGTCCCGGAGGACCCCCATCACCTTGTTCTTGTGCTTGGTGATCTTGTCCTCGTAGACCCCCATGCCCGTCTCGTCCACCGCCGCCCGGGCCAGGCGGGCGATGTTCTCGTCCTTGTACACCGACCAGCCCACGGCCAGGCAGACCTCGTCGGTCCGGGCCTGGTCCCAGGCAGCCGCCACGGCCTGGGCCGCCCGGGCACGGGCCACCAGGGCAGCTACGGCCCTGCCGTCCTCGGTGTCCGGAACCTCGTAGCGGGCGCTCATTTGAAGTTCTCCGCTTCCAGGGCCACCACCTGGTTGAAGGCGTTGGTCAGGAAGTCCTTCTTGAACTCCATCTTCTGGGTGAAGGACATGGCCAGCCAGGCGTCCACGATCTGGCAGCCCAGGAAGGGGGCCGTGATCCAGCCTCCCAGGGTGATCACGTTGGCGTTGTTCACGATCTTGGACCGTTCGGCCGAGAAGATGTCGTCCACCACGCAGGCGTACACGCCCCTGTGCTTGTTGGCCACGATGGCCATGCCCTGGCCGGTTCCGCAGACCAGGACGCCCTTGTCCGCCTCCCCCTTCTGGACCGCCTTGGCCACCTTGGGCGCCTGGACGAAGTAGGGCTGGGGCTGGTCGGCGGAGGGAATCCCGAAGTCGATCACCTCGATCTCCGGGTGGTTCTCCGCAAGGTGCTTCACGATCTCCCGGGCCAGGGGGAAGCCCGAGAGGTCCGAGGCTATGGCGAGCCGAATCTTCTTCTCCATGCTACTCTCCCTTCACGAGTCTGCGCGCCGCGGCCGCGATGTGCGGCGCGGTCAGGCGGAAGCGCTCCGCCAGCCAGTCCTGGGTCCCCACCTCGCCGAACTCGTCGGCGCCGGCCCCGATCCGGGCCAGCCGGGCCGGGACGCCCTCCTCCGCCAGAAGCTCCGCGACCGCGGACCCCAGGCCCCCGGTGACCCGGTGGTTCTCGCAGGTCACCATCCGGCCGGTCTTCCGGGCCAAGTCCAGGAGGATCGCCCGGTCCAGGGGGGCCAGGGTGAAGACGTCCAGGACCGCTGCGTCGATCCCCTCCGTCGCCAGGCTGTCGGCGGCCTTCCGGGCCTCCCCGACCATCAGGGCCCCCAGGGCGGCCAGGACCACGTCCTTGCCGGGCCGCAGGAGCTTGGCCTTCCCGAACTCGAAGGGCTCACCCGGGCCGTAGATCTCCGGGGCGGGCTTCCTCTGGAGCCGGAGGTAGGTGCAGCCCCCGCGGTCCAGGGCCAGCTTGACCGCGGCCTCCAGGGAGACCGGATCCGCGGGCTCCACGATCACAAGGCGGGGTATGGCCCGCATCAGGGCGAGGTCCTCCAGGGGCATGTGGGTGCCTCCGTTGAAGGCCGCGGTCACCCCGGGGTCCGTGCCCACCAGGACCACCTCCAGGCCCGCGTAGTTGGCGGACAGGAAGAACTGGTCGTAGGCCCGGCGGCTCGCGAAGCAGGCGAAGGTGGCCGCGAAGGGCCGTTTGCCCGCGGCGGACAGGCCCGAGGCCACGCCCACCAGGTTGGCCTCCGCCACCCCCACGTTGAAGAACCGATCCGGGTAGGCCTTGGCGAAGGGACCCGTGCCCGT
>JAAYUR010000129.1 GCA_012517645.1 Treponema sp. | reverse complement strand
CGTCAGGCCGCGGTAGTCGGCGAACAGGAAGTCCTTGCTCTCGGCGATCCTCTTCTTGAGGTCGCCGATAGCCTCCGTCTTGGAAGGCTGCAGTTTCGTAGCTCGCATTGCCATGGCTTACCTCTCGCTCTTGCCGGCGGCGACCCGCACGCCGGGCCCCATGGTGGAGGCGACGTAGACGGACTGGATGAAGTCGCCCTTGGTGTCGCTGGGACGCTTGCGGGCGATCTCGGCCAGAAGGGTCTCGAGATTCTCCCCGATCTTGTCGGGTTCCATGGAGACCTTGCCCACCGCGATGTGGACGATGTTGGACTTGTCGCTGCGGAACTCGGTCCGGCCCTTGCGCAGCTCCGCGATGGCCGCGGCCACATCGTGGGTCACCGTCCCGGTCTTGGGGTTGGGCATGAGGCCCCTCCGGCCCAGGACCATGCCCAGCTTGCCGACGTCCTTCATCATGTCCGGAGTGGCCACGGCCACGTCGAAGTCGAGCCAGCCGCCCTTCACCTTCTCGATGAGGGCGTCGTCCCCGGCTTCCAGGGCTCCGGCTTCCAGGGCTTCCTTGGCCTTGTCGGGCTTGCAGAACACCACGATCCGCTTTTCCGCCCGGAACTGGTTGGGGAAGAGGACCGTATCCCGGACCGTCTGGCTCTTCTTGAGGTTGAGCCGGACGTGGGCTTCCACGGTCTCGTCGAACTTGGCGTACTTCATTTCCTTGACCAGGGAGCAGGCCTCCGAGGCCGGGTATTCCTTGGAGCGGTCAACCTTCTTGACCGCCGCGTTGTAGTTCTTTCCGCGTTTCATCGGTCTACCACTCCACTTCCACGCCCATGCTTCGGGCCGTGCCGGCGATGATCTTGGATGCCGCCGCCAGATCGTTGGCGGACAGGTCCGCCATCTTCATCTTGGCGATCTCCTCGATCTTCGCCTTGGAGATCTTCCCAACCTTCTGTTTGTGGGAGACCGGGGAACCCTTGTCCAGGCCGATCGCCTTCTTGATCAGCACCGACGCCGGGGGCGTCTTGGTGATGAAGGTGAAGGTCTTGTCGCCGTAGACCGTGATGATGACCGGAATCGTGAGACCGGCCTCCATCCCCTTGGTCCTGTCGTTGAACTGCTGACAGAACTGGGGAGCGGAGACCCCGTGGGGACCGAGAGCAGGTCCTACGGGGGGAGCCGGCGTCGCCTTGCCGGCCGGGCACTGCAACTTGATGATCGCAGTTACCTTCTTTTTCGCCATCTTCTGCTCCTTTCGTGGTGTACTCGACCGGTCCATGCCGGCCGAGATAGCGTCCGCCGCCGTCCACGGCGGACTCCCATCTGTCGGAGATTAACCCGCGCTATGAGAAGCGCCCCCGCGCCCGGTCGAACCGGTACCCGCGGACGCCGCCTTGCAAAGAACCCTCCGTCCCGCGGCCCGATGGCTTGGCGGGAACGACGCGTCAGACCTTCTCCACCTGCAGCATGTCGACCTCCACGGGGGTGGACCGCCCGAAGATGCCGACCATGACCTTCAGCTTGCTCTTTTCCGCGATGACCTCTTCGATCGTCCCCGTAAAGGACTCGAAGGGTCCTTCGATGATCTTGACCTGCTCCCCCGCCTGGAAGGACTGCTTGGTCTTAACGTTCCGCTCTCCCTTGATCTCGCCGGAGCGCTGGAGGATGTGCCGGGCCTCCTCCTGGGAGATGGGAGCGGGCTTGTGGTGCTGGGTGGCGCCCACGAAACCCGTGACCCCGGTGATCTTGCGGATGGTGGAGCAGGCGCCCTTCCAGTCCGTATCCGGCAGGTCCATTTCCACCAGGATGTACCCGGGAAGGATCTTGCGGGAAGAAGTCCTTTTCTTGCCGTCCTTGACGTCCACCACCTCTTCGCTGGGCACCCGGACGTCCGTCACCACCGCCGGATCCAGCTCGCCGCCGGCCAGCAGGACGCGGATGGTCTTCTCTATCTTGTTCTCATATCCCGAATAGACATGGAGAACGTACCAGGCCTTAGCCATCCTCGCCGCGCCTTACCGGAAGAGGAGGTCGATGCCCCGAACCAAAAGGAAATCCAAAAGGCCCAGGAAGAAGGCGACGATAACCGTGGAGACGATCACGACCTTGGTGGACGCGAGCACGTCTTCCCGGCTGGGCCAGACGACCTTCCGAAGCTCCGCGTAGCTGTCCTTGAAAAACTGGACGATCTTGCTCATGCCGGCTCCTTGAGCGGAAGCGCCCCGGAGGACGGAACCGCACGGAATGAAAAACAGGCCAGGTAGGACTCGAACCCACAACATCCGGTTTTGGAGACCGGCGCTCTACCATTAGAGCTACTGGCCTTCGTCCGCGAGCGGAACTCCGGGGGGAATTCCGTCCGCGGACGACGCGATTCCGACCCCGGGCCGGAATCGCGGTATGCTTATTTGACCTTGTTTTCCTTGTGCAGGGTGTGCTTCCGGTCCCAGCGGCAGTACTTCATGAGCTCAAGCGTTTCCTGGGTGGTCTTCCGGTTCTTCTTGGTCGTGTAGTTCTTCCGCTTGCACTCGCT
>JAAYUR010000420.1 GCA_012517645.1 Treponema sp. | reverse complement strand
TCTGCCAGGACGAAGCGGGGTCGTCCGCCGAAGGGACCCGGAAGGCAGTCGCGGAAAGCCTCGAGGACGGCATCGCGATCCGCGGAAGCCAGGGAAGCCGGGTCGTAGGAACGCACGGAGGTACGGGCCCGGATGGCCTTGAGCGGGATGTCCATGCATCCAGGATACCAGCGCAAAGGCTACAAGAAAAGGCCGATACCCGGTCTTGTTCCTACCGCCGTCCTATCCGGAGCTTCCCCCCCTCGAACCGGGTTGAGAGCGTCCCGGAATCCGCAAGGTAGGCCAGATGGGCCCGGATGGACGAGTGGACCAGGGCGTACTGGGAGTGATTGAGTTCGATGCAGAGAAGGGTCACCAACCCGGCCAGGAGTTCCTCCCAGGTCGGCTCGGACCGGGCCAGGTCCAGGACGACCTCGTTCACCCGGTCCACGGCCCGGCGGTTGACCTCCACCAGGGGGCCGATCTCCCGGGCCGGGGCGGCGTGGCTCGGGACGAAGAGCTCCGCCGGGCAGGACGCCAGGAAATCCAGGGTCCGGTAGTGGGCCGCCACGTCGTACAGGAAGAAGACCGGGTACTTGGCCAGGATCTCCGCGGAGGCCAGGGCGTCCGCGCAGAAGAGGACTCCCCCCGGGGTGCGCACCCCGATCATCCCCACGAAATGGCCCGGCAGGGGAATCGCCTCCAGATCCGTGCCGGGGATGGGGCCCGACTGCGGGATGACGTCCGTCACCCGGGAGGGTTTGGCCATGAGGAACTTGTTCCGGAGCGAGGCCGGGGGATATCCGCCCCACAGGAGGCTGGGCTCCAGGAGGGGGTTCTCCACGAAGGCGGCCTCCTCCCGGGTGGCCGCGATCCGGCACCCCGTCCGGGCCTGGAGAAAGGCGTTCCCCCCGCAGTGGTCCGCGTTGGAGTGGGTGTTCACGATCAGGGCGAGGGATACCCCGTCCGCCTCCAGGCGGCGCAGGAGCTTCCTCCCCGAGTCCTCGTCGTTTCCCGAGTCGATCAGGATCGCTGCGCCGTCGGCCGCATCGACGATCCCCAGGTTCGTGGGTCCCCGGACGATCCGGACACCGCCGCCCGCGTCCTCAAGGACAAGTTCCGACATGGAAACCCCCTCACTTCCCGAACAGGGCCGCCAGGAAGGGCGTGAAGATCAGGATCAGGGTCAGCCGGAGAAGGTGGAACATCATGGAGACCGGTGTCTCCGCCCCGGCCTCCGCGGCGGAGAGGGCCATGCCGGACAGGCCCCCGGGGGCGGTGGCGTAGATGGCGGTCTCCAGGTCGATGCGGAAGACCTTGTGGATGGCCCAGGCCGCCCCCAGGCAGAAGAGGGTCAGGGCCACGATGTAGCCCACCGCGATGGGCAGGATCTCGGGGTGCCTGCGGATCGTGGCCACGTCGGAGTTGGAGACCACCACGTAGGCCACCAGGAGCTGGGATATCACCGAGAGGGCCCGGCCGCCGGGCACGTTCCCCTCCACGAAGCCCTTGGCCACGAGGCCCGCGATCATCCCGCCGGTCAGGATTCCCGAGGGAAGCTTGAGGCGGTCCCCCAGGAAGGCGCCGGCCAGTATGGCGGCTCCGATGATCCACGGTTGCTGCATGTCGGTTCCTTCCCCCGCCGCCGTCCGCCTCAGACCACCCGGCGGATCGAGTCGATGATCGTACCGTCCCGGTACTCCACGATCCCCACGATGTCGTCCGCGAACTCCACCTCGTCGGGAACCCCGGTGACCCGCTCGATCTCCGCCTTTAGATCCCGGATGTCCTTGACCGGCAGGCCCGCGGCCCGGGCGGCGGAAGCCAGGTCCTCCCGTCGGGGGTTGATCGCGATGCCCCGCTCGGTGACGACCGCGTCGATGGTCTCCCCGGGGGTGACGACGGTCTGGACCCGGTCCCGGACGGAGGGCACCCCGTTCCGCATGGAGGGCACGGTGATCACGGCGAGTTTCGCGCCGGCCGCGGTGTCCGAGTGGCCTCCCGAGGCGCCCCGGAGGACTCCGTCGTGCCCCGTGAGGACGTCCACGTTGAAGTCCGTGTCCACGTCCAGGGCGGCCAAGACCACCACATCCAGGTCGTTGACCAGGCAGCCCCGGTTGAAGGGATTGGCGTAGCAGGATACGTCGGCCTCCATGTGCCGGGGGTTCTCGGCCATGGAGGAGGTGACCGCGGCGTCGAAGCTCTGCACGTCGAAGAGGGCCTCGAACAGACCGTCCCGGAGCATGTCCGCCATGAAACCGGTGATGCCCCCGATCCCGTAGCTCCCCCGGATGCCCCGCTCCCTCATGTAATCCCGGACGTACCGGGCCGCGGCCAGGCTCGGGCCGCCGCCTCCGGTCTGGAAGGAGCAGCCTTCCTTTAAAAAGCCCGAAGCTCGGATCAGGCCGAAGGCCAGCTCCGCGATCCGGAGCTGGACGGGGTCCCGGGAGATCCGGGTGGCCCCGGTGGCGATCTTGGAGGGATCCCCTATGGAATCCACCACCGCGACGTGGTCCACCAGGTACTGGGGGATGGAGATGCGGGGGGCCAGGGGATAGGGCACGAGGTTGTCCGTCACCGCCACCACCCGGCCCGCGTAGCGCGCGTCGTGGATCGCGTAACCCAGGGAGCCGCAGGCGGCCTTGCCCGCGGAGCCGGTCATGTTGCCGAGCCTGTCGCAGGCCGGGGCGGCCAGGAAGGCCACGTCGATCCGCAGGCTCCCCTCCTCCACGGCCCGGGCCCGGCCCCCGTGGCTCCGGATGACCACCGGGGCCTCGATCTCGCCCCGGGAGATGGCCTTGCCGACCTCGCCGCGGACCCCGGAGGTGTGCAGGCGGGACACGACGCCCCGCCGGATGAAGCCGGCCACGCAGTCCGCCTCGTCCCCCAGGGAACTGGGCGCCAGGGTCAGGTTCCGGATGCCCAGGGCTTCCGCGGCGGCCAGGACCTGCTCCACCACGGCGTCGCCGTTGCGCAGGTGGTGGTGGAAGGAGACGGTCATGCCGCTCTCCAGCCCCGAG
>JAAYUR010000217.1 GCA_012517645.1 Treponema sp. | reverse complement strand
CGGCCCAGTGGCCGGATGATCCGCTTCTCGATGCCCTAACCACGATGTTCGACGCCCTTTAATGACGGGAGACGCCATGCGAATCAAAAAAATTACCCTTTCGGTAGTCATGTTCACGATATCCATGTTCCTCTGTCTCCCCCTCTCCGCCCAAACCGCCGCACCACCCGGCGTCCCCGTTTCTCCTCGCAGGGCCGCGATAGGCGGCCTCCACGCGGCGGATCTCGCCGGATTCGACTCGCTCTTCACGAGTCCCGCGGGACTGGCGTCCGCGGAGGGCGAGTGGATGTACTCCCGGATAGCCCTGAACGCCGAGGGCCCCATCTTCGATATAGCCAACATGGCCCTGGGCGGCACGGACATCCTCTCCAACCTGACCAGCCTCCTGGACCCGGCGGGGCGGCTCTACACGTCCATGGACCTGGCCACTCCCGTCGCCCTGGGCTACGTGGGCAAGGGCCTGGGGATCGGGATCTTCAACCGAACCTACGTGATCGTAAACGCCCCCTCGATCACGACCTCCTTCATGACCTTCGGGGAGGAACTCCTCCTGACCGGCGGCTACGCCAAGCGCCTCGATCTGGGTGAGGGGAACCTCCTGGACCTCGGCATCGCGCTCAAGGGCTTCCTACGGAACGAATTCGCCTGGTCCGGCGCCCTCACGGATGTCCAGACGGCGTTTAACGACATTTTCGGGGGCATCCCCTTCAATATCGTGACGGGGCTGGGGGTGGACCTGGGCGCGATCTGGATCTTCGGGGACTACGCCCTGGCCTTGACCGCCCGGGACGCCTTCACGCCCTACATCGCCTCGTCCTACACGAGCTATAACGGATTCAAGGCCAATCCCACGGCCAACAAGATATCGACGACCACGGACCTAATGCCCATTGACCTGTCTCTGGGGTTCCGCTGGAACCCCCGGTGGCTCTTCCTGGCCCGGACGGGAAGCGAGCTTACCCTGCTGGCGGATTACCGCAACATCTGGGGGCTCTTCCGGATCCTGGACCGCAACCCGATCCTGGAGCTCAGCCTGGGGGCCGAGGTGGTCGTGCTGGAGATCCTGAGCCTCAGGGCGGGAATCCGGGACGCCCTGCCCTCCGCGGGCTTCGGCCTGGACCTCCAGGTCTTCGACCTCAGCCTGGCCATGTATGGGAAGGAGCTGGGTCTGGAGCCCGGCCAGCGCCCGGTGTTCAACCTGGATTTCGCGATCGATTTCCGGTACTGAAGGGGTTCGGCGCTCCCTCCGCTCGGAGTAGTCATGGATTCCGGCCTTTCGGGAGCCCCGCGTTGACACTCCCCGCCCCGTTCCGATAGTCTAAAAGTCCGGTTCGGGCCGCTAGCTCAGTAGGTAGAGCAACGCCCTTTTAAGGCGTGGGTCACTGGTTCGAATCCAGTGCGGCTCAACATGAAACGCCCCGGCGCCAGCCGGGGTTGCTTATTTTTAGGAGCACTGGATTCGAAGGGCGCGCACGTAGAGCTTCGCACGAATCGATGAGCGCAAAACGAGGCAAGGGCGCCAAAATAACTCGGCGTGCGGGATCCGTTGAGCGGGTGTCGCCCTGCTTCCGCTCCGAATCAGCGTCTGCTCAACAACCGGATCTCGCGCGCGAGTTCATAGGTACCGTCCGGTACCCCCAGATCGCGAAAAACCGAAATCTTGACCAAGTTGTCGTGGAGGTCGAACAGTAAGTAGGTGCTCGGCGCACCCGTGTCCGCGTCGCCCCTACCGTGCCCGACGTCGATTTGGGGTACCTCGTCCACCAAGATCGCGCTGAAATTGTGCGTATGTCCGCAGACATACGCGGTTACGCCGTGCTCCTGAAGCAGGTAGATGAAGCTCCTGACCTCGTCGGGATGTGCATCCAGGCTGGTACCGTCGTGGCGGAGGCGCCCGGTGGTCTCGTCCGGCATGGGCCAGAGGGGTTCGTGCCCGAAGACCAGGATAAAGGCGGGAGCGCGGAGGGTCGCGGACTCCAGATCGGTCCGCAGCCACTCGAGCAAGCCCGCGGATATGGTGCCGGCCATCGGATCCGAGGGCGGGGGATCCAGTCCGATGTCGGAGACTCCGTCATAGTACTCGTTCAGGAACACCAGATGGGCGTTGCCGAGATCGAAGGAATAGCAGGACTCTTCCGCCCCGGAGGGTCCGCCCCTGAAGTTAGCCACGGAATACTGCGATTTGACCGGGAAAGCCCGTAGAAAGTCCATGTCCTGCGGAGTCTCCGCCTCATGGTTGCCTACCAGCGGATACCAGGGAAACGAGGCGTCGAGCTTTTCATGGATGGCGCCATATACTTGATCCGGGGGATCGATGTCTCCGGGGCTCACCAGGAATTCGCCGGCGCCTTTCGCGGCCAGGGAATCCAGGAGGCCGCGGAACTCGGTCGGCCCGACGAAGGATCTCATGTCCGCGGCTACGGAGAATCGGACCGGCGTTCCTGCGGGCTCTTCCATGATTTCCGCAATTTCGCTTATCGACGGAGCGAACAGTTCCCCGGAAGGGCAGGAAGTCACCAAAAGGAACAAGGGCGCGATGAACGATAACCATCGAGCGAATGTGAGGTTTCCAGCCACGAATGCCTCCATGTCCGGGTGCTTCAAGGCTCCGAGAGATCGGACTTCGCGGTGCTCGGAGTCCCGTCTCGCGATCGCGCCCCCTACCTCACCCTGCCCACGAAGCTCTTCACCGCCGCCTTCTCCGCCGCGTCGTCGGTGTCCTTGGTGGCCATGGAGACGGCGTCCACGGGCTTGGCGCCGGACTTCTCCAATAAGCTCGACAGGTCCCGGAACAGGTTTTCCAGGAACCAGCGGTTCGCGGTGACGAATAGGTAGACCCGTTTCCCGGAGATCGCGGGTTTGGTCTTGAGCCAGTCCCGGACGGGAGATTTTCCGTTGAAGGCCTGGACGATCCCGTGGATCACCAACACGTCGTACCGGGAGAGGTCCCGGGACTTGAGGTCCCCGGCCGCCGCCTCGTCGAAGGGTATGCCGGAGGCGGCGAAGGCCTCCCGGAAGTGGGCGATATAGGGTTTTGTCTGGTCGTTCACCTCGTCGTAAACGAAGAGTGTCCGGGGCGCCGGGGCTTGGGCGGCAAGGGGGTAAGCCGCCAGGACGGCGGCGAGGGCGAGGGCGAATGCGACGTTGCGGGTTCGACAGGTTCGGTACATGTAAGCTCCTCCGCAAGGAGTATACCCCCCCGGAGGAGCCTTTAAAACATGATCTCGGATCAGGAGCCTTTTTCGGATTCCGCCGCTTGTTCGAGGTAGTCCGTAGGGCCTACGAGCCGCCGCACACCACTTTCGCCTCCGTCCACCGGCCGCTGTCCACCGTTCACCTCACGCCCAGCTCGTCCTGCAGGAAGGCTATGGTCTGTCTCCAGGCCTGGCGGGCCGGACCCGGGGCGTCCACGTTCTCGTCCTTGACGAAGGCGTGACCGACTCCGACGTATACGGACTCCGCGTAGCGGGCCTTCCGGGCGGCCAGGGCCTCCTTGAAGGCCTGCCTCTGGGCGGGGGGAATGCTCGCGTCGGTGTCGCCGAAGATGCCCAACACGGCGCTCTTTCGGCCGAGTTCGCCCAGGGCGGATTCCTGCTGGATGAGGCCAGAGCCGTAGAGGGTCACGACCGCGCCGAGCCCGGGCTGTCGGGTGCCCAGGAACATGGCCTGGGCTCCCCCGAAGCAGAAGCCCAGGGCGCCCATCCGGGATCCGTCCACCCGGGGATGCCGGGTAAGCCACTCGTAGGCCGCGTCCAGGTCTGCGGCGATCTGGGCGGGGGGAGTGCCGTTCCGTAGGGCGCCCGCCTCCGCGGCGGTCTGGGCCAGCTTGCCCCGGTAGGCGTCCACGGCCAGGACGGCGAAGCCTTCCTTGGCCAGTCGGTCCGCCATCGCGGCGATGTCCCCGGACAGTCCCCACCACTCGTGGACCATGATGACCCCGGGATGCTTCCCGGAGCCGGGGGGGAGTGCAAGATATGCGGAGAGCTTGGTTCCGTCCGCGGCTGTGAAGGACGCGTTGGTCTGGACGGGCCTCTTGGCCTGGGCGGCCAGGGGGAATACGGCAAGGAAAAGCACGGCTATGATGAGGAGCGATGCCACCGTGTTTCGGGAGGGGGATCTCATACAAACCTCCGGTCGATTAAAATGGGACCCGGCGCTCGGCCGGGACTCATTCTATGAAAGTACGGAGAAAAGGTTATAAAATCAATAAGAAATACACGAACCTAAGGTCTCGGATACACGGTTCCGCTCGACGAGCCGTGCTAGAGTCCGGGCCCGAGTTTTTCGTTCAGAACCTTTAGCCGTGAGCGCAGGCGGCGTTCGCCGATGCCCAGGGTTCGGGCAGCCTCGCTTTGGTTGCCCCCGGCCGTGTCCAAGGCTTTGGAGATCAGGTCCAGCTCGAAACGGCCGACCATCTCGTCGTAGGTGCCGATCGGCTGCTCCGTCCTTGTGATCGGCCCGCCCGAGGAAAGCGGCGCGTCCGAGACGGGTTCCAGCCGGATGTCCTGGGTGCTCAGTATCTCCCGGCGCGTCATGAGCACGGCCCGTTCGACGGCGTTCTCGAGTTCCCGCACGTTGCCGGGGAAGGGATGCCGCATGAGCTCCGACAGGGCCTCCCGGCTGATGCCCCGGACGGGTTTGCGGTATTCCTTCGAGTATTTCTCGATAAACCAACGGGTCAGGGCTGCTATGTCCCCCCTCCGTTCCCGAAGGGGAGGTATCGAGATCGGGATCACGTTCAATCGCCAATAGAGATCGGCCCGGAAGGCTCCCTGGTCCATCATCTTCCGAAGATCCCGGTTGGTGGCGGCTATGATGCGGACATCCAGGGTTCGCGTCGCGTTTTCCCCGACCCGCTGAATCTCTCCGAACTGTAGGGCCCGGAGGAGCTTCACCTGGATGCTCAGGGGGATGTCCCCCACCTCGTCGATGAAGAGGCTGCCGCCGTCCCCCTCCGCGAAGCGGCCCTCCCGGGGCTGATCGGCTCCCGTGAAGGCGCCTTTCACGTGGCCGAAGAGCTCGCTCTCCATCAGAGTTTCCGGCAAGGCGGCGATATTGACCGTGACGAAGGGCTTGTCCCTCCGATCGCTGGCGTCGTGGATCAGTCGGGCGACCAGCTCCTTTCCGGTCCCGCTCTCTCCGGTGATCAGCACCGTCGCGGAGCTCTCCCGGGCCCGGTACACCGCGCTCAGGACCTCCCTCATCCGAGGGTCTGCGTGGATGAAGGGGACCTCGCTCGACTCGGGGCTCAGGAAGGGGTCCAGCTCGTCGCTCTCGTGTTCGATGGTTTGTTTTTCATACTCCCGGATAAAGATGTGCTCCAGGCTCTCCGCGGTCACCGGCTTCACTAGGTAGTCCTCACCGCCGGCCTTCAGGATGCTGACCGCGTCCCGGATATCCTCGAAGGCGGTCATGATGACCACCGAGACGGTCGGGTCGGAGCTCTTCACCCTCCGAAGCAGATCCAAGCCGTTCCCGTCGGGCAGGCGGAAGTCGGACAGGACCAGGTCGATCGAGCGGGAGTCGAGGACTTCGAGGGCGTCCCGCACCGTCTCCGCGGTGTGCAGTTCGATGCGGGGATACTCTATTCGGCCGACGATGGCCTTGATCCGCTCCAGCAGGGTGAAGTCGTCGTCCACCGCGAGGACGCGGAACCGGGTGGCTTCCATGAATTTAAGTATCGGTCGGCCCGCACGAGAGCGCAACGAGGCTTCGACGAAGAAGTCGAGGTGTTCGACGCTTTCGTCGAATTCGGGACCGGTTTCGTGCCTGCTCCGGGGCGGCCGGTTTTCGGGTTTGATGAGTCCTTTAGGGTATTTCATTCTATAGCAGGATTTACATACATATCAGCCGGATCTTGTCCCTTTGGCATGCAACCTGCTCTAAGTCCCATGCAGAGGATGCTTCTCCCGGCCGAAAGAGCCTCCCGCCGCCTGCCCGGGGCGATGCTGTATTTGTAACGGCTATATAGGAAAGCGTCCGATAATGATTCCGGGTAGAGGTGCATGATGAGGATGAATAAGGGCCGTTTTCTCATAGGACTTTATATCTTCACGATTCTTCTTTTCCTGTTCGGAGGCTGCCGGAATCCCTTCGCCCCGGGCCTCGGCGACAAGATCGATATCACCCCTCCGTCGATCAGCCTCAACAGCCCTCTCCCGGGAGGCTTCCTGCAGGGTGAGGTATCCTTCTCCGGTCTTGCCTCGGACGACCAGAAAATCGCGGCGGTCCGCATATCCCTCGACGGCGGGACCTCCTGGAGCGATGTGACCTCCTACGACGCCTCGGCCAAGGTATGGCGCCATGACCTGGACACCACGTCGTACCCCAACGGATCCTTCAGGATCCGGCTTCGCGCGATAGACGACGCGGGTAAGCGCACGGATACGGAGGATTTGGTCTTCACCATCGACAATCTCCCGCCCCAGATAGAGATCCAGGTGCCCGCCATCAATCCCGCGACGTACGATCCTCTCCTGCCGCCGGAGATCGCCATGAACGGCGTCGTCATCGGCATCGTGACGGACCTACAGGGCGTCGCGATCGGATACCCGCAGATCAAATTCTGGAAAGAGACGGATCCCGAGCCGGCCTGGGACAACGTCATCGGCGTCTCCGAGGTCAAGAAGACGACCGACTTCCGGTACCGACTCTCGGACGAGCATCCCGGCGAGGTCGGGATCTTCAACCTGAGGCTCCGGGCGGTGGACGTGAGCGGCGGCGAGACGATCGTCCCGCCCCTCGCCCAGGATCCATATAAAGTGAAAGTCATCAGCGGGGACGTCCCTCCCGTGATCAACCTGGCCTTCGCCCCCGGGGACGTGAACGTCGTGGCCGGGGGTACCTACGCGGGGGATGAGTACGCCTTCCGGGTGACCGCGAATCACCCCAACGGAATCTTATCTGTGACCCTTGAAAGGACCCGGGAGGGCGGATCGACGGATCCCTTCGCCTGGGCCGCGGACGATTCGGGATCCCCGACCCGTACCCTGGACAGCCCGGTCTTCGCCGTGGCCTCCGACGGCTCCGACGACGGAACCTACGAGTTCCGTATAGAGGCGGTCAGCAATACCGGGAGCGTCGCGAATTACTACAAGACCGTCATCGTGGACGCCACACCTCCCAGCGTGGAGATCACGAACCTTTCGCCCACGGTGGTGGACGATTCCGATCCCGGAAACCCGGTGGAATACATCAACGGAGTGATCCAGATCAACGCCCTGGCGACGGACGCCAACGCCGTACTGGGCAGCAAGTGGTGGGTGCTCCCCTCCGTCGACCCCGCCCCCGCGGACTACGACAGCCCCGGGGGAACCGCCTTCGCCACCTCGACCCCGTCCCTATCCCTGGATTCCACGTCCCTGATGGACGGCACCGAGTACAAATTCCATATAATCTCCCGAGACCGGGCCCGGAACGACACCCGGATCAGCCGCGTCCTAACGGTCAGCCAGGGGACGGACATTCCGACCGCTGTTTTTACGGATGTCGATACCTCCGTCACCACCGCCGCCGCGGCCGGGGTCGGGGGCGTCAACCTTCTGGACACCAACGCCCGTATCCGAGGCATCCTCCAGGATGACGATAGGGTTGATACATCCAGCGTGAGCCTAAGCCTGGACGGAGTTCCGGTAGGTGCTCTGGATTCCATCGGACTTCCCGGACGCAGCGTATCCTTCTCCCACAACGTAGACGCTTTGGGCCAGGGTGTGCATAGGTTCCAGCTACAGGTCTCCGACGACGCTTCCGTGAAAAGCGGAAAGCCGACGGCGACGAAATCCGTCGGTCCCGTGTACTTCGTGATCGACACTTCTCCGCCCACGATCTCCGTCGATTCCCCCGGAGCGGGGACCTTCCAGAGGGCATCCTTCACCCTTTCCGGGACCGCGGCGGACGCGAACGGCCTGGCCACGGTGACGCCGGGAGGGTCGGACGAATACATCGAAGTCGCCTTCCCGGACGCGCCGGGGACCTGGGTCCAGGTTCCGGTCGATGCCGGAACCCACGCGTGGTCCGTGACCGTCGGAGGAGGGACGTCCACCCTCTTCGGCGGGTCCTATGAAGGGCCGCGTTCGATCTCTATCCGCTCCCGGGATCGGTTCGGGAAACTTTCAACGACTTCGTTCTCCTTCACGGTGGATACGGCAGCCCCCACCGTCGCCGTCTCCCTGCCCGCGGCGGACGCGTGGCTTTCGGGAGCTTCGGACTCCGTCCAGGGCACCGCCTCGGACGCTACAAGCTCCCTGTCCCAGGTCCGGTTCTGGATCGGAGACGTGGCTGCCGCCCCGCCCGTGGATCCGGAAACCTGGACGCTCGCATCGGGAACCACGAGCTGGAACGGCTCCATCAACCTATCGGCCCTGGGCGAGGGCCGAAAGACCATCCATGTCCGCGCCCGGGATTCCGCCGGCAACTGGAGCATCCCGGCAACCCGGACCTTCGGCGTCGACCAAGCTTCTCCCGCTATTACGGAAACATCGATCGGCACGGCCAGCGCCGGACGGAATGTCGCCTTTGCGCTGGGCGGCATCCTTTCGGACTCGAACTCCCTTTCCGCCCTGACCGTGACCCAGGCCAAGGGCTCGGACCCGGCGGTCACGGTGTACAGCGGTTCGGTCACCGGAACCTCCCAGGCCTGGTCGTTGGCGGATCTCCCGAGGAATCCCGCGGACCCCGCGAACCTATTGTTGGTCGACGGAGTCTACTCCTACGTTCTTACCGTGACGGACGCCGCGGGCAAGTCCTCCGTGCTCGGTCGTACGATCACCGTGGACCTCACCGGACCGGACGTGGCCATCGCCGCCCCGACGCCGGGCGCCGCCGTTCAGGGCACCGCCCTGTCCGCGAACGGCACCGCCGCGGATTTCGGAGGGGTGAGCCCCATCGCCGAAACCCGGTACGCCGTGACCGTGCCTCCGGCCCTGCCTCCGGCGGATTACCTGGCGTGGACCGCCGCGTCGGGCGCGGCGTCCTGGACCGCGGGCCTGAGCTTCCTGCCCTCCGAGGAAGGGCCCCGGGTGCTCCATGTCGCGGCCCGGGATACGGCGGGCAACTGGAGCCCCGCCCCGGCCACGGTAGCCTTCAACCTGGATCAGGCGCCGCCGGAGGTCCAAGCCTTCGGGTTCGGCGCGGGAACCGTCAACACCGTCGGGGGCACCGGGTACGCCAAGGGGGATTTCTCCTTCTCCTTCACGGCCTACGACAGCAACGCCCTGGCCAACGTCCGGGTGAGCCGGAACGGGACCCAGATCTTCGACGGAAACTACTCGACTACGAGCCAGCCCGTCACCGTCAACCAGACCGTGGGCGGACCCGGACTGGCCGACGGCATCTACGAGTACGTCGTCACGGTGACGGACGTCGTCGGCAAGACCGCGACCCTGACCCGCAGCGTCGTCGTGGATACCGCGGGGCCCCTCGCGGAGATCGCCAGCCTCACCCCGGTGCTGTCGATGAGCGGCACCGATTACGTGAACGGCACGATCCGATTCGCCGCCTTCGCCTCCGACGGGAACGGCCTGACCGGGGTCAGGTGGTGGCTTCTCCCGGCCGCGGCTTCCGCCCCGGCGGATTACGACGCCCCCGGCGGCACCGCCTTCGGGGCGGCTCCGTATACGGCGACCGTGAATACCGCGAGTCTGGTTGACTCGACAGCCTATGTCCTGTACGTCATCGCCCGGGACCGGGCCCTCAACGACACCCAGACGACCCGGGCCGTCACGGTGGAGCAGTCCACGGATATCCCCGCGGTGACCCTGACCCATCCCGGCGCGGGCGCTTTCGTGGGCGCCGCGTACACGGTGAGGGGAACGGTGACGGACGACGACGGCGTGGCCGCGGCCACGGTCCAGGTGAGCTACCACGACGGAAGCGCCTGGAGCGCCTGGGCT
>JAAYUR010000280.1 GCA_012517645.1 Treponema sp. | reverse complement strand
CTCCATGGAGTCTACATGCAGGATTGGGACAAAAGGGATACAGATCCATAGGTACCTCCCGGGAGTGTGAATCTCTCCCGGTTCGATACCGCTCTATTTCTCAATATTTGCTTGCGTCAGGACAAGCTTCGTAACACTAATTAGCGGTTGCGGCGTTCCTCGCTCTTCTGGCACTCTATGCACAGCACTGCGTACGGAATGGCCTCCAGCCGCTCCCGGGGGATCTTCTTGGAGCATTTTACGCAGAGTCCGTACTTCCCCAACTGGATGCGGGCCAGGGCCGCGTCAATGGCGCGAAGGCGCTTGATATCCTGGGAACCGAGGGCTTCGATCATCTTCCGGTCGATGTCGTCCGAGGCGACATCCGCGAAATCCTTGGGATCCATTTCCTCGACGATGGCGCGAAAGTCCGCGTTCGTGGCGATAAGGTTATCCAGGATCTCCCGCTTTTGCCGGAGAAGTGATTCCTTCATTTGCTCGACGAAGTCCACTTCCATGGTCCCCCTCCTGGGCTATGATAAAAAGCATCGGCACCATGCCGGAAAACCGCGGGAATGTCAACCGGTTGACACGCTCCCCGGGGAACCCCTACTATTATAGACGTCCGGGTCACCTCTGCAAGCCGAGCAATCTTGAAAGGTCTTTTTTCGTTCGGGAAACGGATGGATCCGTGCGCATCATTCCTCTGGAGGAACTGTGGCGAAGGAAGAAGCGATAGAGGTGGAGGGTAAGGTCAAGGAGTCCCTCCCGAATACGATGTTCCGGGTGGAACTGCCTACCGGGCACGTGATACTGGCTCATTTGTCCGGGAAGATGAGGAAACACTACATCCGTATCGTGCCCGGAGACACCGTCAAGGTAGCCCTTTCCCCTTACGACCTCAACCGCGGCCGGATCATCTACCGGGAACGCTGAGAGTCTTTCCGCACCATAACCCAGACAGCCCCCCTACCTCCCTGACGGCGGTTGGCCGTTCCGTGTCTACCCGCCGACGGTGAGGTTTCCAGAAACTTCAGGACCGTCTTTCGCAGGACGGGTTCCCCCTCGGAATGGTGTCCTTTCCCATGGATCACCAGGACTTTCGCTAGCCCCCGGGCGGAGGCGTCCTGGAAGAAGCGGGTCAGAGCTTCCAAGGCTGCCGACGCGGTCAAGCCGTGCAGATCCAAGACGGCTTCCACGGGCAGGGCCTCGACCTCGGCTTTTGTCATGGGTACGGGGTCCGGTTCCTCCTCTTTTTGTGCCGAATCAGCTCCTTCGAGCATGGCCCGTTCCAAGGCTTCCCGTGCTGGGTCCCGACGGCCGTTTTTTTGGGTTTCCGCTTCCCCCGGCCCTGACCGCCTTGGTTCTCGAAAATCCCTGCGGGTTCTCCGGTCCCATTCATCGAGGATTTTTCCGAAATCCGCCATGGCCTTCCTCAATACCTTCGTACGTCGCCGTCCCGGAACCATGCGGATCGACCGTCCGGGAATCGGAGCAGGATCCAGCCCGATGCTGGATCCGAGGCGATGATCCCCGCCCGGCCCCGGAAGGAACCCTCGGAGCTTCCGGCTTCCGATGGTACGGCAAAGGAATCCGAAGCGGCCACGATCGCGTACCCTACGTTCCGTTCGAGGGCGGAGGCGCCGGCCGCCAGGATCGAAAGGGCGGCCGCGATGGACAGCATCCGGGATACCGAGGAGTGCCGAATCCCCGCGGCCCTAGTCCTCCGGCGGAGGGCCAGGACCGACGCGAGTCCCGCCCCTCCGAAAACAATCGAAAGGACGATGAAGATACGGGGTTGGGGAAGCCGATCCCGGATTCGGGGCCCGACCCCGAAAGTCGTCTCGCAGAGATCCAGGGTTTCCGCCAGACCCGGCAGCCATCGGTCCCGCCGTTCCGCGGCGCCCAGGGCGGCCAGCGCCCCGACACCGTCCCCATCGGTCATGAGAAGAAGTCCTTTGACATGAAGAGCCTCCGGAGAACTCAACCCCGAGAGAAGCGTAAGTGCCGCCGCTATGGATCCGTCCCGCCCGAGACGGGCGGCTTCCCCCCAGGGTTCAGCGGAGGCGGCATATGCGGCGATACGGGCTTCCAGTCGAGGCCGTATATTCCCGCGCGGGCTGTCCTCCCGGAGGGCCGGTTCCACGGACATCCTGAGGGGAGAAAGCCGCAGGGTCCGGAGTTCCCCGGTATCGGGATTTAAAAACGTGAACGGATCGGCTTCCACGGTGTACTCCCCGGGCTCCCCGGGCGCAAGGCGAAATTCCAGGCCCCTCATGCCCTCGTAGGTCCCCCAAGCGATCCGTATATCCGAGATCGGCACGGGAGCCGGAAGGGATAGGGGTCCCTTGGGCCCCCGGACCCGGATGCCCGGAGGTTCCAGGATCGGCAGACCGCCCCGGCCTCGTACCTCCACGCGGACTGCCAAGACCTCCCCGGCCCGCGTCCTGTCGCGGCCCGAGCGGACAAGCCTCAGGGTGAAGTCTCCGACGGCCCGGCTCTCCGCTATCTCTTTTGGAGCCGACCGGGCCCGTATCCGGACGCCCTCCGAGGCACGGAGGCCCTCCCGGGTCGTCGCCGAGGGAAGAGAGAGATCCCCATCCTCCAAGGCGATGCCCACGAAAGCGTTCCCTCCCGCGGGATCGAGGGAAAGACCCGACGTCGATGGGACCTCGATGTTTTCCGCCCCGGAAGTCGCGGGGGTCCGGGGTTCGAGGCGAACGGGAAAGCATTGCCATCGGGTGACTACCCGGGGGGCCTTCCAATCGTACCGGGGCGGCGGCGGGAGGCTTCCTGAGGGCCTGACGTCTAGGGACAAGGGGCCGATCCGGAGAGGGGCCTCCCCGGCGCTGATCTCCAAACGAGGCAATCTTTGATCCCCGGGAATTCCGGCACGGAAGGTATACACCACCCGGGATCCCGGCCGGGATCCATCCGGCACGTCGATCACCGCAGGCGAGACGGACAGGGCGATGAACTCAAGGTTCGGGGAGGGATTCGGTTCCTCCGCGCGCACGTCCCGGGCGGAGGATCCCGGGAGCAGGATCGTCACGGTGAATTCCTCTCCCGCGGCAGGGGGCTCCGGGGAGATCGACACGGTATACGGCACTTCCTGGGCGGAGAGGAATCCCGAGGCGACTAAAAGCACGGCGACAAGGGCGGTCCGGGCCCTTCGGCCGGGCCGGCGAGGGAGCGCCGGCTCCGGAAGGGCTGGTCCGCCCCGCCGGATCGCGAGTCCGGGAGCACTCAATGGTCCGGCCCTCCGGTATCCGAGGAAGCCGGGGCGGGCGGGCGGAACCAGCCGGATTCCGCCTTCCGGAGCAGGGACAACAGGACCTCGTCCCGGCCTCCTTCACCGATGGAGGAAGCCTGCCGTTGGGAGGTTCGGGACAGCCGGGACGAGGAGGCCGCGGCCCGGGCCAGTTCCAGGGCCCGTTTGGTCTCGATGTCCTGGGGAACCAACCGGAGGGCGTTTACGAAGGCCCGGGCGGCCTCTTCAAACCGAGCAGCCTCGAAGAGCCGGATTCCCTGGTTGTGATAGGCCGCCGCCGCGACCTCGGGCCGGACGGAGGACTGGGCCAGGGCGAACAAGGGATCCGCCGCGGCTCCTTCCCCCATCCGGCTGTAGGCCGTCGCCAGGTTCAGGGCCACGATCCCCTCCCCGGCCTCCTCGCCGACGGCGAGATAGGCCGTAACAGCATCCTGGTACTGTCCCCGGATCATCCTGCGGTTCCCTTCCAGGACCCGGAGCCTGGGGTCGGAGCAGCCGGTCAGGATCGTCAGGGCCAGAAGCCCCGCCGCCGCGCGGCGGGATTTCCGGCGGGGGAGAAAGGGCAAGCCTAAAAGGGCGCGTGCCGCGGCCCCAAGCAGGGCCATCAAGGCCGCCGAACCGGTCCGATCCGCCGGACGGGGAGCCGGACGGGAAACCGGGTGCCCGGGCCGGGCATCCAGCGCGTCCGCCAGGATTCGCAGGGCCGCCGGATCCGCAAGATCGAGGTACTGGCCCTCGGTATCCCGGGCCCAGGCGCGCAGGACCTCCGCTTTTAAGGCCGTGCGGACCGGCTTTCCGTCCGGATACAGAACGGGAGCTCCGGTTTCGTCCAACGCGGGGGCGGGATCCGTGCCTCCGCAGCCCACCGCGACGAGGCGCACTCCCCTATCCCGCAATTCCCGGAGCGCCTGCGCGGCGTTCCCGGCCAGGTCGTTTCCATCGCTGAACAGAATGATCCACCGCGCCCGGCCGGGGTCCGGGGAAAAGCCTTCCAAGGCCGTCCGTATGCCCTCGGACACGGAGGTTCCCGGGGCGCTTATAGCGGAGGGGACCGTCCATTCCAGGGCTTGGTCGAGAGCCTCCGGGCTGTCGGTAACCGGGCTCAGAAGCACCGCTCCACCCTTGAAGGCGGTCACCGAGTAGGAGACCTCCGGTCGGGAACGCACAAGGGCCCGGGCGAAATCCCGGGCCGAGGACAGTCGGGACGGAGGAAGATCCCGGGAGAGCATGGAATTGGATACGTCCAAAACGAGCGCCGCCTCCACGGCTGTCGGCGCGCCCGAGGTCGGCCGGAACCCCCAGGACGGACCCGCCAGGGCGGCGACGGTGAAGACCCAGGTCCAGGCTCCTGCGGCGGCCCGCAGGATCCGCTTGCGAACCCATGCTTCGCGGCAAAGCTCCGCCTCGTCGCCGGGAGCGAAGCGCCGCGCCAGCTTTCCTCCCCGAAGGACGGACGCGGCCTCCAGGACGGAGAAGGGCACGAGGAGCGCCAGGGCCCATAGGGCTTCGGGCCGTAGGAAAGTCACGAGAGCCACCCCCGGGCGGCGAATCCCAGGAGCCAGGCAAGAGCGAGGCTCACGGCCGCCCCAGCCAGGGCCGAGGCGGACAAGGGTCTCCTCACGGTCACGGAACGGGCGTCCTCGGCAGGGGGCATACGGGAGGAAACGGACCGGAAGGCTCGTTCCAGTCCGGGCCGATCCCGGGCGGAAAGGTACTCCCCTCCCGCCCGAAGAGCCAGGGTGCGCAGGGCGCCCTCGTCGAACCCGCTCGCGTAGGTCCCTTCAAGGCGTTCCCCCGTCCTGGGGTCCTCGTAGCTCAGGGGCACGTCCCCGCGGCTTCCCACCCCGATGATGGTCAGGCGGACTCCCAGTCGGGCCGCCAGATCGCAGGCATCCTCGGGGGAGATGAAGCCGGTATTGTTCTCGCCGTCGGTCACCAGGATGACCCGGTCCACGCTCCCCCGAGCCCGGGCCGCATGCCGTACGGCCTGGGCCAACCCGAGTCCCAGGGCGGTACCGTCCCCCAACACCCCCGGCTTGGCCCGGTTCAGCCGGCTTCGGAGACTGGCGTAGTCCGTGGTCGGGGGACAGAGCAGGGCGGCATCCCGTCCGAATCCCACGATCCCCACCGAGTCCGCCCGGTCCTCCCGAAGGAACAACTCCACCAGGGACTTGGCCGCGGAGAGACGGTCGGGTTCGACATCCCGGGCGCCCATGGAGGGAGACAGGTCCAGGGCGAACACCACGTCATCCCCGCGGTTCGGAAAGATCGTCCTGCGCTCCACCGACTGGGGACCCGCCGCGGCTGCAACAAGGCCCAGCCAGGCGAGGATCCCGAAGATCCGACCGACCCGGGCCGCGGCCGTTCTGAGACCCGCAGAGGCTTCGAATCGCCTCCCCGACTCCTCGTCCAGGGGAAACCGGAGACCGCCGCTCCGCCGCAGGGACCGGGACCTCAGGAGATACCACGCGGGGACGGCAAGAACCAGGAAGAAGGCCAGAGGATTATCGAAGGAGGTCACGGGCCGCCTCCTCTACGGTGCCGAGGATGCCCCGGGCTCGTTCCAGGGCTCGGGCGATGCCGGTTCCGGGATCCGATCGGGCGAACCGCACGGACTCCCCTTCCTCCAGGATGGAAGCCGCCTCATCGGCCGCTTCGGGGGGCAGGGATCCCGGATCCGTATGCCGGGCCTCCCGGGCCGTCAGGGACTGATAGGGTATTCTGGAACGGGCGGCGAGGTACTCCCTCAGGGACTTGGACAGAAGAGCCCAAAGCTCCTCGGGGGGGAAGTCCTCGAGGACGGATTCCAGGTAGTCGAGGATGCGGCCGAAGTCCCGCCCGGCCCGGCCGTCTTTCCAGGCCCTCCGCAGGCGCTGGAGCCATGGGAAGAGACCGAACACCGTGGACCAGGCCAGGGCCGCCCCGGCCAGGAGCCCCCCCGCCGAACCCC
The DNA here is from genome assembly GCA_012517645.1 of Treponema sp. Lineage (GTDB taxonomy): Bacteria > Spirochaetota > Spirochaetia > Treponematales > UBA12059 > JAAYUR01. The sequence goes on along the minus strand of JAAYUR010000280.1, from coordinate 1,902 downwards.
AGACCAGGAGCCGAGTACCCGGCAGTTCCAGGGGATCCTTGTAGACCGGGGGCAGCCGGCCGAAATCGTCCAACGCCGAGACTATCTCAACCCGAATGTCCGGGAGCAGAAACCCCGCGGATACGGGAACCGGGACCCGGGCCGGCCCGGGCTCCCAAGCGACGAACCGCGCGATGTAGACCCAGGCTCCGGCTTTCCTCCGCACTTCGGCGGATCGGAGCTCTGTCCCCGAGAAGGTTTCCGCTGCGGGAGGGGTATCCAGGACGCCCTCGACCATCCGGATGGCCCCGGGATCGAAGGCCACCGAGCACTCAACCAGGTCCCCCACGTAGGGGCGGGCGGGAGTCACGGTGGTTCCGGATACCTGAACCCGGGGTTGGGCTGCGGCGGAACCCAGGGTCACCAAGAACAGGATCGCGGCGAGGCTCCTCATCGGCCGCGCCTCCTGCGCTCGAAGAACGCCGTCAGGGCCTTGCCGGGATCCCCGCCGCTTCCAAGCTCCAGGAACGCGGCGCCCGAGGCCCTAAGGGTCCGTAGGAAGTCCAGGCGCATCCCCGCGTGAAAGGCGGACCAGGACTCCCGGACGGACTTCGAGCCCGGAGCCAGGAACATCGGACGGCCGCTCTCGGCGTCGAAGATCTCCGAGGCCCCGCCGGAACCGGGGAGCTCCCTGTCCGAGGGATCCGTGATCCGAACGGCCACAACGTCGTGCCGAGCCGCCAGGCGTCCCAGGGGGGCCGAGTAACCCGAGGGGCCGTCGGCGGCGGCCCGGAAATCGGAGAGCACGAAAACCAGGGACCTACGCTTCAAAACGGCCCGGGCGGACTCCAGGGCCGCCGCCAAGCCGGCGCTTCCGGCGCCGGGCGGCCCGGCTGCCGCGGATACCCTCCCCGCCCCACCGGTCAGACGCTCGGTCAAGGACAGGGCGGGTCTGCGGCCCGAGCGCGGGGGGATGAAGGTTACGCTCTCGGCATCGAAGAATACGGCTCCCACGGAAGTGCCGTTCAGCGCCGCCGCGTAGGCCAACAGGGAGGCCGCTATCCCCGCGGCCCGCCGACGGGTCCCGTCGGTTCCGTAGGACATGGAGGGACTCTCGTCCAGGACCATGAGCACCGTGAGGTTGCGGTCCTCCCGATAGGTCCGCACGAAGGGACGGCCGAACCGGGCCGTGGCCCGCCCGTCGATCAGCCGGGCGTCGTCCTCGGCGTCGTAGTCCCGGAGGGCGTCGAACTCGATCCCCCGGCCCCGGAAGACGGAACGGAAGCCTCCCGAAAGCAGGGCTCGGGAGAGCACCGGAGCCGTGAAGAGGAGCCTGCGCAGGGTCCGCCGGGCCGCTTCCTCGGGCATCTATGGCACCGGTACGATGGACAGGAGCCGGCGAATGACGGCGTCCGAGGTGATCCCCTCCGCTTCGGCCTCGTAGGAGGGGATGATCCGGTGCCGGAGGACCGGCAGGGCAGCCGCCTTGACGTCCTCGGGCAGGACGTAATCCCGGCCCGCAAAGAGGGCTCCCACCCGGGCGCAGCGGTACAGGTAGATGGACGCCCGCGGGGACGCCCCGTATTCCACGTAGCGCCGAAGCTCCCGGAGGGCCTGGGGCGCCCCGTCATCCCCGGAGGGCCGGGATGCGCGGACCAGCCGAACGGCGTAGTCCAGGATGTCGTGCTCCACCCGCACGGACCGGGCTGCGGACCGGAGGAACTCGATGTCCTCGACGGACAGGAGGGGTTTCAGGACGGCGGGTCCCGGGTCCGCAACCCGACGGACGATCTCGAGTTCTTCCTCCATGTCCGGATAGCCCGCAAGGATCTTGAGGAGGAAGCGGTCCACCTGGGCTTCGGGCAGGCGGAAGGTGCCCTCCTGCTCGATGGGGTTCTGGGTGGCCAGGACGAAGAACGGCTT
>JAAYUR010000500.1 GCA_012517645.1 Treponema sp. | reverse complement strand
CGCATGCGCCGGGCGTCCGATTCGGCGAAGGCCAGGGCCTCCTCCGCGGACGCGAGGGCCGCCTCCGCCTGGACCAGGTCCTCCACCCGGGCGCCCCGGAGGAGAAGCTCGAGCTGGGCTTCCGCGAGGTCCACCCCGGAGGCGGCCAGCCCTTCCTGGAGCCGGTACGACTCCGGATCGATCCGGGCGAGGGGCGCCCCTGCCTCCACGGCCTGCCCTTCCCGGGCGAGAGCTTCCAGGACCCTTCCCTGGACCGTCGAAGAGACCTTCACTTCCACGGCCTCGATGGTTCCCGAGGCGGACAGCTTTCCGTCCCCCCGGGCGCAGGCCCCGAGGAGGGCCGCCAGGACGGCGAGGGCCGCGGCGTACATTCCATTCGCGGTACGGTTCATATCGGTTCTCTTCCTTCCGCGCCCCCCGACGGGCGGGGCGTCCTGTGCACCTTCGAGCTGATTCTCCCAAATTCTTTCCGGCCTCCCTCGCTGAGGATCCCCTGCAGGAGGATGCCCGCGAAGGAGCGGACGGTCTGCTCCATCGAGACGGGCAGGCCCGCGAGCACCTCGGGGCGTCCGAACTGCTCGATCACCGCGATGAGGAGCGGGGCGAGGGACGTCGCCGGTATGTCGGCCCGGACCATCCCATGCCGGCCGCCCTGGTCCAGCAGGTCCTGAAGGAGCGAGAAGACCCGCTTCCGCCGGAACTCCGCGATCCGTTCCCATTCCCACGGCGCGTCCCGGAGTATGTCGGGCACGAAGCGCCGCATGGAGGGGCCGATGGTCTCGAATATGGTGCCCAGGAGCCCCGCGAACCGCTCCGGGAAGGTCCGTCCGGGTTTGTTCAAGTCTTCCAACCGTGCTCCGATCTCCTCCATCTGCAGGTCCACGACCGCCGCGACCAGGGCGCGCTTGTCCGGGAAATACTTGTAAAGCGTGGCCTTGCTCACGCCCAACCGCTCCGCTATCCTCTCCATTCCCAGGCTCGAGAACCCCTCGGCGAAGAAGAGGAATCTCGCCGATTCCACCAGGCGTTGCCGGTTCCGCTCTTCCCGTTCCGTTGCCACCTCTCCTCCCTTTATAAACTTTTTATACGTTTTACGTTCTTTTCGTATATTTTCTTCAAATCCCGCTCCGATGTCAAGTGCTCGGGTTCCCATCCCCTCCGGAGCCCCTTACCTTCCCGCGTTGAAATGGTATACTCCGCCGCAGAAATCCGGCCGGCAAAGCCGGCTTACGGGCGGAAGCCCGCGGGCCGAACCGGCCAGAAGGGGAGCGGACACCATGCGGATACTGCTGGCCAACGACCACGGCGCCCTGGAGCTCAAGCGGAGGATCTCCGACCACCTGAAAAGCCGGGGCCACGAGATCGTGGATCTCGGGGTGGACACCGAGGAGAGCGTGGACTACCCCGACAAGGGCGCCGAGGCCGCTCGGGAGTACCTCAAAGGCGGCTACGACCTGGGGATCGTACTGTGCGGAACCGGGATCGGGATCTCCATTGCCGCCAACAAGCACAAGGGCATCCGCTGCGCCCTGGTGCACGACCTCTTCACCGCGGAGATGGCCCGGTCCCACAACGACGCCAATTTCCTGGCCTTCGGGGGCCGGGTGGACTACGCCGTGCCGGTGGAGCGGATTTTGGACAAATTCCTGGAGACGAAGTACGAGGGCGGACGCCACGCCCGGCGGGTGGGCAAGCTGGACGCCCTGGGCTGAGGTCCCGCGGCCGGTACAAGCTTCGTACCACCAGGCCGGGGCGCCAGTCCTCGGCCGGAATCCCCGCAACGGGAGCTGAACATGGAAACGAAACCGGTAAAAGCCTTCGCCCCGGCCACGGT
>JAAYUR010000335.1 GCA_012517645.1 Treponema sp. | reverse complement strand
TCGGGCCGGAGTCGGACGGCCCCTCCGGCCGGAGGACCGGGAGGCGGTGGAAGCGGCCCTGGAAGCCGCGGGACTTGCGGACCTGTCGGAAACCCCGGTTCAGGAGCTCTCCGGAGGGCAATACCAGCGCGCCAGCCTGGCCCGGGCCATGGCCATGGATCCGGAGCTCTATTTCCTGGATGAACCCACCACCCATCTGGACGCCCGAGGACGAAGGGACATTGCCGCCCTGGTCGGGCGCATCGCCGCGCGGAGGTCCGTGGGCATTCTCCTGGTCTCCCACGACCCGGACCTCTTGGCCCTCTGTCACAGGGTATACGAATTCGATACCCGCCGCGTCCGCGAGCTCTGTACCTCGTCCGACCCCGGCCGGGTCGCAAGGGGAAAGCCGGAATGACGGAAATCCTGGCTCTCCCAGTGTTCCGGCGGGCCCTGCTGGCCCTGGTCGCGACGGGGATCGCCTTCCCCGCCCTGGGCACGGTCATCCTGAGCCTGGAACTCATCCCGGCGAGGTTCGCGGTCATGCATTCGGCCCTGCTGGGGGCAGCGGTAGGGCTCCTCGCGGGCCTGGATCCCCTGCCCTGCGCCCTGGCGGCCTCCCTGCTGGCAGGGGCGGGCATCGCCCGCATGAGCGAGCGGGGCTCCGCTTCCGCGGGAGGCGCCCTGGGGCTGGTGATGACGGCCGCCCTGGGCCTCTCGTTCATCCTCTTCTACAAGGCCAAGGTGGACTCCCTGCAAGCCTTCAGCCTGTTCTGGGGGAACATCCTGGCCCTGAGCCGGGCGGAGACAGCGGCCGTGACGGCGGGAGCCGTCCTGGTCGTCCTCCTCAGCCGGGTCTTCCTGAAGGAAATTCGGGCCGTCCTCTATGACCGCGAACTGGCGGCGGTCCTGGGCATAGCGGCCCGGCCCGTGTACTACGGACTGATCCTGGTGACCTGTCTCGGGATCGGCCTGGCCATGCGCCTCACCGGGGCGCTCCTGGCGGATGCCGTCACCCTTCTGCCCGCCCTGGCCGCCCGGTCTTTGAAAAAACCCCTGGGACCTACCCTGGTCTGGGGAGCCGTGTTCGGACTCGCGTCCAACCTGGGGGGCCTTCTCCTGGCTTTCGCCTTGGATTTGCCCGCGAGTCCCGCCATCATCCTGATCGGGACCGGCATCGTCCTGGCCCTCCGCTTGACCCGGCTCCCGGGGCGTGGTAGAGCCAAGGCATGAGAACCCTTATCATCGGCGGCGTGAAGTCCGGCAAGAGCCGCCGCGCCCTGGAGCTGGCCCGGGAGTTCCCCGCTCCCCGGACCTTCGTCGCCACCGCCCGGGCCTTCGACGCGGAGATGGCGGAAAAGATCGCCCGGCACCGGGCCGAGCGGGGGGACGCCTTCGAGACGATCGAGGAGCCCTGCTCCATCGACCGGGCCGTCCGGGAGCGCTGCGTCCTGGACTGCGTACCCCTCTGGCTCAACAACCTCTTCTTCGAGGGCCGGGAGTCGGAAACCGAGGGGATCCTGGACTCCCTGATCGCCCGCCTGCCCGTATCCATCGTCATCGTGACCAACGAGGTCGGCATTGGCATCATCCCCGCGGACCCGATGACCCGGCGCTACGGAGAGGCCCTGGGCCGGGCCAACGCCCGCCTGGCCGCCGCCGTCGACCGGGTGGAGCTGATGGTCGCGGGCATCCCCCTGCGCGTGAAGTGACATGATCCTTTCCGTCCCCTCCTACGTGGTCCCCGGAACCTACGCGGAAAACCTCCGCTTCCTGGCGGACAAGCCGGAGGTGGAAGGGGTGGAGCTTCTCTTCTACCTTTGGGACGCGGAGGTGGAGGACCTCCTCGACCGGGAGCTTGCCGAGATCCGATCCTACTCGGACCGCTTCCGGTTCACGGCCCACCTTCCCGACCGGATCCGGCCGGAGCATCGGGCCGTCCTGGACCGGATCGCGGATACGGCCCGATCCTTCGTGGTCCATCCTCCCGCGGATCTTGACGGAATCGAGCCCTTCGCCTATCTTTTAGGACATTGGAGGGACGAGTTCGGGGATCGGTTCTTCCTGGAGAACCTTCGAACCGCACCCTTCGAGCGTGCCCGCGGCTCCCTTCCCGACATCCCGCTCTGCGTCGACGTCGGCCACATACTCGCGGAAGGGGGAGACCCCTCGGACCGGATCGTCCGCCTCGAGTCCGAGGGATGCCGGATCGAGGAGTTCCACCTCCACGGCCTTGCGGAAGGCCGGGATCACGGGCCCTTCGGAGACCAAGCTCCCTGGCTGCAGGATCTGGCGCCCCGCCTGGCCGGTTTCCCCGGCGTCGTCGAGATCGAACTGTTCGACTGGGAGCAGGCCCGCTCCGCCCTGGCCGCGGTCCGGAAGGCCGCGGACGCCGCGGAGCCGGCCAAGGAGAGTAGATGAGTTCGCCCGCGGATCCCTTCCTCAGCGTCCTCTCCCTGGTCTGCAGGATACGGGTGCCCTCCCCCCAGGAGCCGGACTACAGCCGGGCGGACTTCTTCCTGCCCGTGATCGGCATCCTTCCGGGGCTGACGGCCCTGGCCGCCTGGCGGCTCGGTTCCATCCTGGTTCCCGGCCCCTGGCTGCCCGCCCTGTTCTCCCTGGCGGCCCAATACCTGGCCTTCAACCTCTTCCATCTGGACGGCCTGGCGGACTCCGCGGACGCGGGACTCGGCGCGGCGACCCCGGAACGCCGTCTCGAGATCCTCAAGGACCCCCGGGCGGGCGTCTACGGCCTCTTCGCGGTCTTCCTGGCCCTGGGCTTTCGGGTCGCCGCCCTGTCCGCCCTGGGCGGCCGTCCGGGCTTCGCGGCGGTCCTCCTGGCCGCCCCCGTGGCGGGCCGCTTCGCCGCGGCCCTGGTGCCCCTGGCCGCAAAACCCGCCCGGCCCGACGGGCTGGGAGCCCGGATGCGGGACTTCTCCCCTCCCGCCGTGGCGGCGGGACTCCTCGCGGGCCTTGCCCCGGCCTTCCTGGCCGTCCTGGCGGGTTCCGCCGGAGAGGGCCGTGTCCTGGCGGGCATACTCGGCATAGGCGCCGGAGCCCTGGCCGCGGGCCTGGCCGCGGGGCTCTGCACGGCTGTCTTCTACCGGCGGAGGTTCGGGGGGTTTACCGGCGACGCCCTGGGAGCCGCGGTGGAGCTGGGGGAGCTTTTGTTCCTGCTGGGAGCCTGCTCTGCGGCGGGCGGGGCCGGATGAGATGGAACTCCTGGACTTCCGGTCCAACCTGAACCCCGAGGGGCCTCCCCCCTGGCTGGCCGAGGCGGAGGAAGCCGCCCGGGCCGCTTCCATGGAAACCGACCGGAACGAGTCGTCCGGGGAAGCCTCAGCCGCGGGGGCGGATCGTAGACCCACTCCGGACGCCGGGTCGAAGGCCCCCCCGGGAAACCCTGGGTTCCGGAAGGCCGTGGAGGCTTGTTCCCGGCGTTTCGGCTTTTCCCCGGGCTGCTTCGTCTTCGGGGAGGGAGTCAACGACCTGCTGACCATACTTCCCCGGGCTTTGGAGGCGGACGCCGTCCTGGCCCTGCCGCCCACCTATTCCGGGTTCCAGCGGGCGGCGGAGGCCGCGGGCCTGCCTCTCCACCTCCACGCGGCCCGGGAAGAGGACGGCTACACCCTCCGGCCGGGAGCGCTCAGGGCGGAGATGTCCCGGATTCCCGGCCGCGCCCTGGTCTACCTGGGCCGCCCGAACAACCCCGCCGGGGTGCCCTTGCCGCTCGAGACCGTCCTCGAGGCCGCCCGGGTCCTTCCGGGCCACTACCTCTGTGTGGACGAGTCCTACGTGGAGCTTGCGGAGGGAGTGGAACCCGTCCTGACCTCGGGACTACGGCTCCCGGACAACCTCCTGATCCTCCGTTCCCTGACCAAGGCCCTGGCCGTGCCGGGCCTCCATCTGGGGTTCGTAGCCGGGTTCGTCTCCGTGGCGCGAAAGGTAGCCTCCGCACTGGAACCGCGTCCCCGGAATCTCCGCGCCGAGGAGATCGCCTTCCGGGCGGTCTCGGATCCCGGGTTCTTTAAATACTCCGCGGCCCGGATCGCCGGCTATAGGACCCGGTTCGCCGAGAGGCTGTCCCGAATCCCCGGGGTGCGGCCCGAAACCGGCTTCGCCAACTTCCTTCTTCTACGGATCGAGGGGGCGGACGCCCGGAAGGCCGCCGAATCGGCCCGGGCGCGGGGCGTCGATTTCCGGGACTACGCGCCCGGGGAGTACCTGGACGGACGCCGCTGGCTCCGGACGGCGGTCCGCAGGGACGAGGACAACGCGAAGGCGGCGGAGGTCTTGGAAGCGGCGCTCCGGGAGGTCCGGGGCCGAGGGGCCTAGGCCCCGTCCTCCCGCATCCGCCGGGCCGCCAGCTCCACGGCGTCCACGATCTGCTGGTACCCCGTACAGCGGCAGAGGTTTCCAGAAAGAGCCGTCCGGATGGCCTGCCGGTCCGGGGACGGATCCCGGGCCAGAAGGGCATAGGCGCTCATCACCATCCCGGGGGTGCAGAACCCGCACTGGATAGCCCCGGCGTCCACGAAAGCCTGCTGGATGGGGTGGAGCTCTCCGTCCGGCCGCTCCAGACCCTCGATGGTCAGCACGTCCTTGCCCAGGACCTCAGAGACCTTGGTTCGGCAGGACCTGCGCGCTTGGCCGTTCACCACCACCGTGCAGGACCCGCAGGCCCCCACGGCGCAGCCGTTCTTGGTGCCCGTGAGCCCCAGCACGTCCCGCAGGTATTCCAGCAAGCTGAGGTCCGCCTCCTCCGGAGGGACCTCCCGACGAATGCCGTTGACGGTCAAGGCGGCGGCCGACGCGGCGCCGGGTTCCAGTTCGCTCATTTCAGGACCTCCGGATCGAGCCGAATGGGGAGATCCCGGCAGCGGATGCCCGTGGCGTTGTACACCGCGTTGGCGATTGCGGGGGCCAGGAGCTCGACCGCCGGCTCCCCGATGCCCTTGGCCCCGGTGGGGGAGTTCGGGTCGGGGTTCTCCACCAGGGTGCACCGCATCTCCGGGATGTCCCGGGCCCGGGGGATCTTGTAGCGGTCCAGGTTCCGGTTGCCGATCCGGCCGCCTACCGGGGCCAGGTCCTCCATCAGGGCCATGCCCGCGGCCTGGACCATGCCTCCGTAGGCCTGCCCCAGGGTCAGGGGTCGATTGATCGCCCTGCCGACGTCATGGGCCGCCCAGAGGGCCAGAAGCCGTATCCTGCCCGTGGCGGCGTCCACGGAAACCTCCGCGGCCTGGCAGGAATACACGAAGGTGAAGTACGCGTCCCCCTGGCCCGTGCGCTCGTCCCAGGATACCGGGGGAGCCCGGAAGGTTCCGAAGGCGTAGGGGTAGACCCGGCGGTCGTACATCCGGGCTGCCGCCTCCTCCCAGGTAAGGGTGGGCCCTCCCGGAACGCCCACCCGGCCGCCCTCGAAGCGGACAGCCTTCGGATCGCCCAGCTCGTCCGCCAGGGTTTCCGCCATGAGTTTCTTAAGCTCCCGGGCCGCCTGGGCCACGGCGCCGCCCCCCATCAGGGTGCCCCGGGTGGCCACCGTGGTGCCCCCGTCGGGGATCCGGGAGGTGGAGGACCACTGGCGCCGTATCCGCTCCACCGGAAGACCCAGCTCCCGGGCCAGGATGAGCATCTGCACCGATTCGGCGCCCTGGCCGTTCTCGTGGATGGCCGCGTCCAAAAGGACCGATCCGTCCGCCTGGACGTTCACCACCGCGGAGCAGTAGTCCAGGCCCTCGGCGCCCAGGGAAGACCCCCGGTAGCTGATCGCCAGGCCTATGCCGTAGAGCTCGCCCTTCTCCGCCTTGCCCCGGGAACACCGGGCCAGCTTGGCCTCGTACCCCGAGTCCCGGACCACCGTGTCCATCACCTGCCCCAGGCTGACCACGTGGTTGTCCAGGCGCTGGCCCGTGATCGTAGGGCCGTCCTGCTTGACCATGTTCTTGCGGCGGATCTCCAGGGGCGAGATCCCCAGGCGCTCCGCCGCGATGTCCATGATCTGCTCGATCGCCCAGTTCACCTGGGGGGACCCGAAGCCCCGCATGGCCCCGGTGAAGACATTGTTCGTGGCCGCCGCCCGGATGTCCATGCGCACCGCGTCCACGTAGTAGGGGCCGCAGCACTGGGCGGTGCTCCGCCAGTTCACCCAGGGGGTCACGCTGGTGTAGGCCCCGGAGTCGCAGAGCATGTCGATCTCCGCCGCCCGGGCCGTGCCGTCCTTGGAGAAGCCCACCCGGTACCGCAGGCGGTAGGGATGGCGCTTGTAGCTCTCCCGGAAGGACCATTCCCGGTCGTAGGTCAGCTTGACCGGCCGGCCGAGCTTCCGGGCCGCCAGGGCGGCCCGAGCGCACACGATAGCCGCCGTGTCGTCCTTGCCCCCGAAGCCCCCGCCCGTCGTGGTGCTCACCACCTCCACGTCCGCCAGGGGAAGCCCCAGGAGGGCCGCGACGAAGCGCCGGGTCGAGAAGGGGTGCTGCATGCTCCCCCGTATCTCCAGGATCCCGTCGGGCCGGGGGATGGCCACCGCCGACTCCGGCTCCATGTAGGCGTGTTCGACGGCCTGGGTGGAAAAGGTCTCGTCCACGACGAGGTCGCAGGAGGCCAGGGCCGCCGCCGCGTCCCCCCGGCGCACCCGGCCGTGGTTGGCCAGGTTGTCGTCCCCGCCCCAGCGCACCACCGGGGCTCCCGGGGCCAGGGCCGCCTCGGGGTCCGTCACCGGAGGAAGCTCCTCGGCGTGCTCGACCACCAGGGACGCGGCCGCCAGGGCCTGGCGCCGGGTCTCGGCGACCACCAGGGCGATCACCTCCCCTTCGAACCGGATCGTCCCCTCCGCCAACATCGGGTAGTCCCGGACGATCTGTCCGAACCGGACCTGGCCGGGCACGTCCGCGGCGGTGAAGACCCCCAGAACCCCCGGGGCGGCCCGGGCGGCGGAGACGTCCACCCTAAGATTCTCCGCCCGCACGAAGCGGGTGTAGACCGGGACGGCGTGGGCCATGCCCGGAAGCCGGATATCGTCCGCGTACTGGGCCCTGCCGGTGACCTTGGCCCGGGCGTCGTTGCGGAAAGCGGGTATAGTTTCGTTCGCCATAGGAGGCATCCTTTATGACACGGGCCTGAGGATTTGTAAAGCCGAGTCAGAGGGTCAGGATCCGCCGGGATCGGCACAAGCTTCGTACCACCAAGGTCAGAGGGCCAGGATCCGACAGGATCGGCACAAGGTTCGTACCACAAAGATCAGAGCGCCAGGATCCGACGGACCACCTGGTCCGCCCCGTTCTCCTCGAACTCGTAGTCCGAGCAGAGGGCGATCCTGCGCGCCTGGTCCTCGAACCTCCGGGGGAAGGGCACGAAGTACGCCTCCTTGCGGAGGTACCGGGCCTCCCAGAACTGGTTGTACCCGGCCCCGCAGACCACTAGGTCGAAGGCGTTGTACCAGTCCATGGCCGGAAAGAGCCCGCCTTCCCGGTTGTCCGACCGTACCACCGTCCAGCCCTCGTCCTCCAGATACGAGAAGCTCTTCCAGGCCTCCGCGCCCTCCCCGGTCCGGCCGCTGAAGGCGAAGAGGCAGACCCGATCCTCCGGACCCAGCCCCAGGTCCGCCCGGGCGGCCTCCCGGGTGAGAATTTCGTCCCGGTTACGTAGCACCAGGGGCTCCACGGCTTCCGAGGGGAAGAGCAGGTCGAAGCCCGGCTCGGTGCGCAGGACCAGGTCCCAGTCCCCGGGGCGGAAGACAAGTTCGCGGTCCGCGGTACGGAAGCGGAAGGTCCGGGGATCGATCTGCCGGGTCAGGAAGACTTTCTTGCAGGGGAGTTCGCGGAGGAAGGAGTCCATGGCGAACCAGTGGAGGTCCGCCACCAGGACATCGGGGGCGGCGGCCTCGATGGCCCGAAAAAGCTCGGACTCCCGGTAGTGGACAGGTCCGAGGGCGGTTTCGTCTTCCGGTGGAACCAGGGAGATGGGCACTCCGAG
>JAAYUR010000353.1 GCA_012517645.1 Treponema sp. | reverse complement strand
CTCCACCTCCCGGTTCATCTCCACCAATAGGGACCGGATGATGTCCGTGGGGGTCAGGATGCCGACCAGATTCCCGGACTTGTCCAGCACCGGGAAGCGGCCGTACCGGTAGCGCTGATGGTAGGTGATGGCGAAGGTCAGGGGCATGTCGTCCTCCAGGACGATCACGGACCGGGTCATCCTGGTTTCGGCCTTTTCCTCGATCCAGCCTCCGTCCAGGGCGGACAGGATGTCCCCGATGGAAACGATCCCGACCAGGCGGCCGCCCTCCACGACGGGGACTCCGGAAAAACCCCGGTCCCGCATGGCCTTTTGGATGGACCTGAGAGAGTCCCCGGGCGCGGCGGTGACCGGGTTCGGGGTCATGACGTCCTTGACCTTCAGGCGATAGATGAGCTCCAGGACCACCTGGGGCCCGGAGTCCGTGTTGATCGGTATCGAGTCCATGCCCGGATTGTGGCACGGATGAAGTCGTTTGGCAAATCGTAACCCCTAGGGCAGGCCCCGCCATCCCCACCAGGCGGGATACAGGAACGCCGCGGCCGCCGCGGACAGGAAGGTCAATACCACGCCGAACCGGAACACCGTCCCCCGTCCGTAGCGTCCGGATTCGGCCCCCAGGAGAAGGATGACGTGGTGAAAGGGCAGGAAGAACTGGGTGGTCACGGAGACGAAGACCAGGAAGGCCACGGCCTCCGGGGCCCCCGCCCCCTCCCCGACGGCCCGGAAGGCCGGGACCAGGACGGACAGGGTGGTCAGGTTGCTCCCCAGGATCATGTGGCCGGCCATGGAGATTCCGACGGTCCCCAGGGCCAGGCCGGGGGACCAGTCCTTCGGGAGCAGCGCCGCCAGGGGAGGGAAGATCTTTCCCGCGGCACCGCTGCCTTGGAGCGCGGCCCCGATGGAAGAGGCCGCGGTCAGGAACACTAAAAGCCCCGGGTTGACCGACTTGAAATCCCCCGGGTCCAGAAGCCCCAGGGCGAACATGGCCGCCGTGCCCGCGGCGGCTATCCAGACCCCCCGTATCCCGTGCAGGCCTTCCGTGGCCCAAGCGGCCAGGACCAGGCCGATCAGGGCGAGGTTCCGCCGGTCCCCGGTGGAGAGCCGGGCCGAGGCTGCCGCCGAGCCGGGCCCGGCGGGCGGGGCGCCGACAGTCCAGGCGGCCCCCGCGCCCCCCCGCAGATCCTTCCGAGCGAGGACCACGAAGACGACCAGGGCCAGGGCGAGATGGACGAAGCCGGGGACGAGGAGGCGCGCCGTCCAGCCCGCCTCTCCCGTCGACAGGCCTGCGAAGCCCAGGAAGGCGGGGTTCAGGATCAGGTCCCCCCGAAGGAAGAGGTTGTTGGCCAGGGCGGAAAAGAGATGGAGGGCGAAGAGAAGCCGCTCCCGGAGGCCCTTCGGCAGCCCCCGGCCCTCCAGGCATTCCGCGAAGATTCCGGACAGGATGATGACCCGGGAGAAGGGCTGGGGGATCAGAAAGATGAACGCCACCGCGGAAAGAATCATGGCGGCCAGAAGGCGCCCCGGGGTGCCCGCCCAACGGTCCAGGGCGGGGAGGAGGAGCTTCCGGGCCAATCCGCTCTTGGCGATCCCCTGGGAGAACAGGAAGGCCAGGATGATAACCGGGAAGGATTCGGACAGGGGAAAGCGGAGGATAGAAGCGGGCGCGGTCCGGCCGAAGACAAGGAAGGCGGCCAGCAGGCCCGCCGAGACCGCCGCCTTGCCGAGGACCCCGGTGGTCCACAGGCCCACCGCCAGGGTCAGGGACGCGACGACCGCGGCCTGCCCCGGATCCAGGCCGAAGGGCCGGAAGGCCAGGACCGCCGCCGCGGGCAGGATGCCCGCCAGGGCCTTGGCCGCGAGGACGCCGAGCTTTCTAGGTTCGATCCGCAATCCCTTCCCGCTCCCGGGCCGCCCCTATAAGATCCGGAACACGAAGCGGCCCGGGCTACTCTATCCTTTTCCGGTACTTCCCGTACAGCGAGAGAATCCACAGGGCATTCGACGCCAGGCCGGGGAACCCGGGGCTTCCCTCCCGCCTTCCGTGTTGCCAGTCCGCCCTGTATGATCCATACTGGACCCGGGGGTACGGCATGAAACGTTGGGTCGCGGCCTTCTTTCTGGCGGGTGCCTTCGCCTCGGGTCTTCAAGCGGAACGGTTCGAGCACAAGTTCCGGGCCGGGGAAAAGTACCGTTTTCTCTCCACCGTGGAGGAAGACGTCTACGTTAACCGCAGACTCTCCTACCGGGCCCAGATCGCGAACCGCATCTCCTTCGAGGTACCCGAGGTCTTCCCGGACGGTTCGGGGCTCCTGCGGGGAACCTTCAGCACCTCCACCCGCTTCCAGGGTCTGGCCGCCTACGTCCAGGACCAGACCTACGAATCCGAGTACAAGCTCTCCCGGAACGGCCTCTTCGACATCTCCCCCCGGTTCTTCATGCCCGTGGTGCGCAACGTCCCGACCTTTCCGGACCGGGACCTGGCGCCCGGCGACACCTGGGCCGCTCCGGGGGAGGAGCGGCACGACTTCCGTACGGATTTCGGGATTCCCGATCCCTTCGTCATTCCCTTCACCGCCAGCTACACCTTTGTCGGCCCCGAAACCCGGGACGGTCTGGACCTGCGGGTCATCAAGGTTTCCTACACAATCTTCCATCGCCCTCCGGAGCCGTTGATCCACTCCGGGGTTTTCCCCACCCAGATCGCGGGCTGGTCCGAGCAGACCCTCTACTGGGATCCCCTGCGGGGAGGCCTCCACTCCTACGAGGAGAGTTTCCAGTTCGTCCTGGAGCGGTCCGACGGAACCACGGTCGAGTTCCGAGGCAAGGCCGCTTCCCGCATGCTGGAAGCCCCCCCCCTGGACCGGGACGCCCTGGCCCGGGAGCTCCAGGAAGCGACAAAGGGGATGGAAAACGTGACCGTACAGGCCGGGGACGAGGGAGTGACCATCACCATCGAAAACATCCAGTTCGAGGCGGACTCTGCGCGGCTGCTTCCCTCGGAGCTGGAGAAGATCGCCCGGATCGCGGATATTCTCAAAGCCTATCCCGAGCGGGACATCCTGGTGGAAGGGCATACCGCCTTGGCGGGCACCGCGGCGGGAAGGCAGAAGCTCTCGGTGGAACGGGCCGCCGCTGTGGCGGACCGACTCGTGAACCTGGGGGCCCGAACCGCGGACCGGATCATAGTCCGCGGCTGGG
>JAAYUR010000080.1 GCA_012517645.1 Treponema sp. | reverse complement strand
CCTTGGACGCCCCCCCGGAGGTCATACCCCCGGAAGGGGTCCTCTTCACCGTGGGGGCCGGAGAGCCGGGGGCGCGGATCGCAGTCCGCCTGGAGGAGGAGGGCTTGATCCGATCCGCCCTGGCCTTCCAAGTCCTGCTCCGGCTTCGGAACCAGCAATCCCTCCTTAAGAAAGGGACGTACCGGATCGAACCCGGAATGCGCAGCCGGGATGTCCAGGAACTCCTGGTGTCCGGGAAACAGGCCCTGGTGCGGGTGACCGTACCGGAAGGTCACACCCTCCGCCGCACCGCGGACGTCCTGCACGAGGCCGGGGTTGTGGACCGGGAGGAATTCCTGGCCGCCGCCCGGGACCCGGCCCTCGTATCGTCCCTGGGCATACCCGCGGCGACGGCGGAGGGCTACCTTTTCCCGGACACCTATTACATTCCCCTGAAGACCCCGGGCGAGGAGGCGGTGCGCCTCATGGTCGGCGCCCTCCGGTCCCGATTGGCGGAGGGATTACCGGAATCCCTCGCCCTGGATCCCCAGGAGCTCCACCTGCGAATCATCCTGGCTTCCATCGTGGAACGGGAGTACCGGCTGACCGAGGAGGCTCCCCGAATCGCCGGGGTATTCTGGAACCGCCTGAAGATAGGGATGGCCTTGCAGTCCTGCGCCACGGTGGTGTACATCATTACCGAAGTCCAGGGAAAGAAGCATCCCGAGGTCTTGTACAACCGGGATATCGAGATCCGGCACCCCTTCAACACCTATCTGCACCCGGGGCTTCCCCCGGCTCCCATCGCGAATCCGGGACTGACGGCCCTCCGGGCGGTCTTCCGTCCCGAGCCCTCCCGATATCTCTACTTCCGTCTCCTAGACGCTCGTACGGGCCGGCACTACTTCTCCGAGACCCTGGACGAGCATATCCGGGCGGGTGCCCTGGCCGTGAAGGGTATCGGGGGCCGATGAAGCGCATACGCAAGGATTCCTTGGAAGCCGTACTGGGAAGAACGGATGTAGCGGCCGTGATCGGAGAGTATGTCCGCCTCCAGAGGTCGCGATCCGGCTACAAGGGCCTGTGCCCCTTCCACAACGAAAAGACGCCATCCTTCAACGTAGTCCCGGAAAAGGGCCTGTTCTACTGTTTCGGCTGCCAGAAAGGCGGCGACGTGATTGCTTTTCTCCGGGAGATCGAGGGCCTCTCCTTCGTGGAGGCCGTGGAGCGCCTTGCCGAGAAGGCCGGCGTCCAGTTGGAATACGAAGGCGCCGACGGCTTCCCCGACGAGGCCGCCCGGGAATCCCGGGAGCGGGACACCCTCTATGAGCTCTATGAGCGCCTTACCTCGACCTTTCAATGGCTTCTCCGGGAGCATCCCTCCGGCAAGGCGGCCCGGGAATACCTGGACCGCCGAAAGGTCTCCCGGGAGATCCAGGAATCTTTCCGGCTGGGGTACGCCCCCCGGGACCGCAGGTGGCTCTTCGATTTCCTCCGGAAAAAGGGGTATTCCCCGGAATTCCTCGCTGGAACGGGGCTGTTTTCCCGGGATCACCCGGATCGGGCCCTGTTCGCGGATCGCGTGATGTTCCCGATCACCGATTACCGGGGCCGGAGCGTGGCCTTCGGCGGTCGCCTTCTCCAGGGAGACGGGCCAAAGTACCTCAACTCCCCGGAAAGCCGCGTCTTCCACAAGCAGGACAACCTTTTCGCCTTGTCTACGTCCGCCAAGGCGATCCGTCAGGACAGGACGGCCCTGATCTGCGAAGGGTACATGGACGTTCTGGCGTTCCACCAGGCCGGGATCGGGTACGCCGTGGCCCCCCTGGGTACGGCCTTCACGGACGGCCAGGCCCGTCTATTACGGAGATATGCGGACCAGGCGGTGTTCTGCTTCGATTCCGACGATGCGGGCCAACGGGCTACGGAGAAGGCCCTCATGACCGCCGCACGGATCGGATTGCGCGCAAAAGTGCTCGTCCTGGAGGGCGGCAAGGATCCCGCGGAAATTCTGGAGACCCGGGGCGAAGAGGAATTGAAAAAACTTTCGATTTTCACTATAAATGGAGACGATTTTGTCGTACGCCGAGCCCGGACGGCGCGGGATACCACCACTGCAGAAGGGAAGGCCCTCGCCCTG
>JAAYUR010000005.1 GCA_012517645.1 Treponema sp. | reverse complement strand
GACCTCCTTTCACGGGAGGACTGGAAGGAGCTGGAGGACCGCTTCTACCGGGACCTCGAGTTCGGCACCGGGGGCCTCCGGGGCAAGATAGGCGGAGGAACGAACCGCATGAACCTCCTGGTGGTCCGAAAAGCCACACAGGGCCTCTGCGACTACCTTAAGGCCGCCCTTCCGGGAAAGAAGCTATCCGCCTGTATAGCCTTCGATTCTCGCCGGTACTCCGCGGCCTTCGCGGAGGCGACGGCCCTGGTTTTCGCGGCCAACGGGATAAAGGCATGGCTCTTCAGCTCCCTCCGTCCCACCCCGGAACTCTCCTTCGCGATACGGCACCTGGGGGCGGATACGGGCGTGGTGGTCACCGCAAGCCACAATCCCCCGGCCTACAACGGCTACAAGGCGTACTGGGGGGACGGGGCCCAGGTGATCGCACCCCACGACGAGGGGATCATAGCCCGGGTGAACTCCGTGGGGGAAGCGCGGACCATGAACCGGGAGGAGGCCCTGAAGGCCGGACTGTTGGCGGTGATCGACAAGGAGGTGGACGAGCCCTACGCGGCCATGGTCAAGTCCAAGCTCTTCCGCCCGGCCTTGATCAAGGAGATGGCCGGAAGCGTCAAGATCGTCTACTCCCCCCTGCACGGCACCGGGGCCCTCCACTTCGAACGCGTGATGGGGGACCTGGGCCTCAAAGTCGCGACGGTGCCCGAGCAGAGGGAGCCGGACGGGGAGTTCCCCACGGTCTCCTTCCCCAATCCCGAGGAGGCCGCGGCCCTCAAGATGGCCCTGGACCTGGGCCGCTCCATGAAGGCCGACGTCGTCATGGCCACGGACCCCGACGCGGACCGCCTGGGCATCGCGGTGCCCGACGGATCCGGGGGCTTCGCCCTGATCACGGGCAACCAGCTGGGGGCCCTCCTGGCGGACTACATCCTGCTGTCCCGGAAGGAGCTCGGCACCCTGCCCCGGAAGCCCGCCACGATCAAGAGCATCGTGACCACGGAGCTTCAGAGCCGGATCGCCGAGGCCTACGGGGCGACCTGCTTCGACTGCCTAACGGGGTTCAAGTGGATCGCCGACCTCATGCGAAGGTTCGAGACCGACGGGAAGGGCTACGAGTTCGTGTACGGCACCGAGGAGAGCTACGGCTACCTGGTGGAGAACGAGGTGAGGGACAAGGACGGGATCTCCGCGGCGGCCATGACCGCGGAGATGACCCTGTACTGGCGAAGCAAGGGGAAGAGCCTGCTCCAGCGCCTGGACGACCTCTACCGGACCCACGGTTTCTACGAGGAAAAGGGGATCAGCAAGTATTTCGAGGGCGCCTCGGGCATGGCCGTCATGGGAGACATCATGGAAGCCTACCGGAAAGCCCAGCCTTCGGCCTTCGGCGGGGTACCCGTGGCGCGGATCCGGGATCTCAAGGCCGGAAAGGTTTGGGAGCCCGCCAAGCCCGGCTCCGAGGCTCCCGCGGGGCTCCCGGCCAGCGACGTACTCCAGTGGTGGCTGACGGACGGGACCCTGGT
>JAAYUR010000482.1 GCA_012517645.1 Treponema sp. | reverse complement strand
GAAACCCTCGCTGATGAAGCTTTTTCGGGCGAACTCCTCGGGCACGATAAACCGGGTATCGGAGCCGTCCCGGGGGGTAAACCGAAGGGAGCGGGCTATTCCGTCCTCCACGTACCAGAGCGTGTCCGCGCCGGATAGGATCGAATACGGCAAGCTCAGGACATCCTTCCACTCCGCCAGCGTGAAGGACACCGTCACGAACATCCCCGGTCTCAGGCCCTTCAGATCCCCGAGCACCCGGACCAGGGCCTCGAAGTTCTTCGTTTCCGGCGACACGAAGGGGCTGATGCTCCGGATGCGGGCGGGGTACTCCTCCCCCCCGGGCCCGTACACGGCTATGGCCATGGTATCCCGGTTCTCCTGGAACAGACGGTAATAGCGCTCGGGAATGCGGGCCCGCACCACGAGCTCGGCCAGGTCTCCGATCGTGACCAGCGGCCGCTCGGGGGAGGCGATGGAGCCCACGGATTGGTGCCGGATAAGGACGACGCCCTGGACCGGGCTTTTCACGTCCGCGTAGCCCAGCTGAAGCCGGGCAAGGTCATACTGGGACGCGTAGGCCTCGTACTGGGCCTTGGCCTGGTCATAATTCTGCTGGGTGGTGGCCCCGGCCCGGTACAGCTGTTCGACCCGCTCGAAACTCGACTTGGAGGAAAGGTAGGCCGCCTCCGCCTGCTTCAGCTGAAGTTCGTACCGGGCAGAATCGATCCGAGCGATGATCTCGTCCTTGCGCACCTGCTGGCCCTGCTCCACGAAGAGTTCTTGGAGTATTCCGGACACAAGGGGAAGTACGGTGACCATGCTCTCGGACTCGATGGTGGCGTTCAGCCTCAGGGTCCGGGCCAGGTCGCCGCGCTCCGGAGAGACGACGCGCACCGGCAGGGGCGGCAGGCGTTGAGCCTCGACGGACCTCCCGTCGTTCACGGCCTTCAAGACGATCGCCCCCAGGAGGACGGCGAGCGGAGCGAGCCATCGCGCCAGCCTCCGAATTCTCTTCGCATCCATACCTATCCGCCCGTCCTTTCAACATCCCTCACCGGAAGATCGGGGAATCCTTGAGCGCATCCGTACCGTCGGGGGTAAGGATGCCGCTGAGCACGGCCCTCAAGGAGTCCCTTAAAATGTCGTACCGAGCGAAGGGCTCGTCGTCGAGGTCGTCGTTCATGAGAAGCCCTTCGACCAGGTTGATGAAGACCCAGGTGAGCCTCCGGAGGTCGAAATCCTGCCGTACAAGCCCGCTCTCCATGGCCTGGGCGACGATGGTCTGCAGGAATTCCCTCAGCTGCAGCCGCAGGTTCCGCTTGTTCGGCGACTGGGCAAAGGCGGCCCCCTGGACCCGCTGCTCCCTGATGAGCATCCCGGCGGCCCGCATCTCCGCGAAACCCCGCTCCACGATGCTGTTCAGGCGCTCGATAAAACCCAGGTTCTCGTCGAACGCGAGGGTTTCCAGCGCGCCGATCGTCGCCGTCATCCATTGGGCAGCCGCCTCGTCGATAAGCTCATACCGGCTGCCGAAATGATTGTAGACGGTTTTTCTACTGACCCCGGCCAGATCGGCCGCCGCCTCCACGGTCAGCTGTTCGGCGCCCTGGGCCCGAAGGATGCCGAGAGCCGCATCCAGGATGCGCTGCCTAGTGCCGTCGGCCATGGGATATCCTTTCCAGGCCCGCGGAGGCCCGCTTATACATATTACTCATGTATTGTGTAATTTGCCCCAAACTCGAATCGAATACAAGGGCAATTCGAGGAAAAAACGATGGATCAGCCGGACGACTTGAATAGTGTTACGAACCTTGTGAAGACGCAAGCGAACCGTGGGAATGCGGCGGTATCGGGGGAGGAAGGCTGTACGTCTTAAGGAGGTACCTATGCCCTCGTTCCCATTCTGCCCTAACCCTAAATGCAGACTGCATTTAGTCGCCCCTTCCTCGGCCTGGTTCACCCCCTTCGGCTTCTACCCCACCCGCACCTTCGGACTCGTCCGACGGTTCCGATGCCGTACCTGCCGCCGAACCTTTTCGTCCCAGACCTTTTCGGTGGATTATTTCGCCAAGCGAAGGGTGAATTACCCCGACCTGCTCGATCGACATGCCTCGTCGGCGAGCCTCCGGGCCCTGAGTCGCACCCTCCGGCTCTCCTGCGGGACGATCCAGAACCGTCTCGACCGATTGGCCCGTCAGGGGATCGCCCTTCACGCGCAGGTGCGACGCTTCGCCGACCCGAAGGAAGCCGTCTGCGTCGATGGGCTTGTTTCGTTCGACGTCTCTCAATTCTTCCCGAACGAAATCACCCTTTCGATCACCTCGGACTCCCGATTCGTCCTGGATGTGAGCCACGCCACCCGCAGGAGATCAGGAACCATGACAAACGACCAACAGTCCAGGGCATCCGAACTCTACCCCCGGGTATCTCTCGAATGGGGGGCTATCAGCCGAACCTTTCGGGACATCCTGGACGGACTGGCCGAGGATCGGGCGGAACGGGGAGGATTCCCCCTCGTGCTAATTACCGATGAGAAGAAGGAATACCAGCACGTCCTCTACCGCCATCCCCTGTTCCGGAACCAGGACGAGTCCCATAGGGTCGCCCACCTACGGGTCCCCTCGTACCTGCCCCGAACCTACGCCAATCCCCTGTTCGCCTCGAACTACCTGGACCGGGAGATCCGGAAGGACCAGGCCAACCATCATCGGGAGACGGTCTGTTACAGCCGCAACGTCTCAAACGGGATGAGCCGGCTTATGTGCTACCTGGTGCATCACAACTATCGGAAGCGATACCGGATCGGGGGGAAGGTTACGGAGATCCGGGTGCACGGGGAGGTGGCGGGGATACCGCGTCCCAGGATCGATCAAGGACTATTGGATATGTTCCGCCTACGGGCGTTTCTCACCAGGATTCGGCTGACGGAGTCCCAGAAGCGGATCTGGAAGAAGGAGTATCCAACACCTTTGAAAAACGGACCGGAGTACCTTCCGGCGTATGCTACGGCCTAGGTATCGGCTGTGTTCTCCCGAAGAGGCTTCACAACCTTCGTAACAGTACCGAGTTCGAACCAGGGTTTGTCATCTCAGGTTCTCTTCCGTGTATAAAGTCAGTTCCACCATACGCTCCAAGAGCTCCTCCCGGTCCGCCTCGGGGAAGTTGGCCAGCACCAGTTCCTTGGCGAAGAGCCGGGCGATATATCGGACCTTGGTCATGGGGTGCCGGGAGGCGAACACGAAGTCCGCGTGGGCGTTGTTGATGTAGATGACCGATTGTTCCGGATCGTACCGGGACCGCCAAAGCTCTCCGGGGGCCCTGCGGTAGGTGTACCCCGGCAGGCCCCGGCGGCCCGCCGCGGACGTCCCGGCGGGCCGGCGCACGAGCTCCGCGGTCACCGTGATCAGGGCGTTCGCCACAAGGAGGGTCTCGCCCTGGGTCGCCCTGAGCTCGATGGTGACGATACAGGGTTCCTCGGGGGCGGTGTATTCCGCGTAGGCCGAATCCGTGCCCTCCAGGGATCCCGCGCCCTCGAAGATGCGCCACTCGAAGCGAACGTCCGAGTCCACCGTCCGGCCCGAACGGTCCCGGGCCACCGCCCGGAGCTTACGGCTCTCCCCCACCCCGATGACCGAGGAAGCCGGTGAGATCAGGAGCTTGTGCAGAGGACCCGCGTACTGGAAGAAACTCTTTTGAAGCTCTTCGGGTCGGTCCAAGGGCTCCGGCATGTACTCCCCGAAGGTGGTGTCCTCGGGGCCCGGGGGCGAGGCTTCTCCGGAGCCTTCCGCGGCCCCGGACTGACCGGGCCCCAGGGGCGACTCCTCCCCGGGAACCAGGCCGCTTCCCTCGGAACCGGCGCCGCCCGCCGAGCCCCGGCCCTCCCCTTCGCCGGGCTCCGAGCCGAACCTTCGGCCCTCCCGGGTTTTAGCCGCAAGCCAGCCGTATTCCTCCGAGGGGAGATGCAGGAAGGCCTCCCGGAAGGCCCGGGTCACCCGGTGGAGGATCTGACGGCTGGCCTCCTCCTCCTCGGCCTTCCGCTGCTCCACAAGCAGGGCTTCCAGGGCGTCCTCCACCGGCTCCAGGGCTATCCGGAAGGAATCGAAGGCCTCGTCCAGGACGATCCCGTCCCGGGTGCCGGGAGTGAGCTGAAGGAAGGGGGCGTCCACGATCCCCTCGATGTACCGGGACGTCCAGGGGGATCGCGCGAAGGCGTCCAGCCGGGAAATGTCCGGAAGTACCCGGGTGCCTTGTTTGTAGATCCCCACCAGGGTCTCCGGAGAGGGCTCCGCGAAGTAGAGCTCCAGGTAGACCTCCCCGAAGGGACAGCGAGCCTCCGGAAGCTGATGGATAAGTCGGCCCTTGAATTTGCGGGGTTCCACGACCAGCTCCCTGCGGGAAGCGTGGTCCAGGATCTTGATGCGCACTCCGCTTTTCGCGATCCGGTCCCGAAGCTCGGAAGCCAGGAAGTTCTGGATCTTGTCCCCCGAAAGAGCCCGGACCCCGGCCAGGATGGGCCGGATCAGGAGCTCCGTACCCGGCCGGCCGAAGAGGGTTCCCGCGTCCCGGATGGCGTAGGAGGGGTTGCCCTTGACCAGCTTCATGCTTCGGGCCGTTCCGTCGGGCCCCGCGGAGGTGATCGTACAAGTCTCGCCGACGGTCCAGAAGGAGAGCAGGCCGATCCAGAACTCGCCCTGCAGGCCCTTCTCGCCCTTGCGCTTGAGTTCCCGCTTGATCGAGTCCCCGATATGGGTAGCCACGTACCGGAAGTCCTGGATCCCGGAGCCGTCGTCCGCGATCTTGAGGTAGTGCTCGCCCTGGTGCTTTCCCCGGACGATGGTGACGTTCCGTGCCCCCGCGTCGATGGAGTTCTCCACGAACTCCGCGATGGCCTTGAGGGGATTGTTCTGGGACAGGGCGATGATGGTGATGGCGTTCCAGTGGTCGCCGATCTTCAGCTTTCCGGAAGCGGACCCTTCGTCGCGGCTCATGGGAAGGAGCATAACCGCCGGACGGAGGCTGGGCAAGCGGTGCGTATCCGCTTCCGAGACCTACTAATCGGGCCGCGGCATCCGGAACGGACGTGGACGAAGGCCGGACTTCCTGTACGACGGAAGGAGGCGCTCCAGCCCGTCCAGGATCAAGGAGAGGCCGAATTCAAAATCCGTGCCCTCGTCGTAGCCGTGCTCCATCGTCCATTCGATCATGCGGGCGAGATGCGGGTACGACTCGTCCGGAGCGGCTCCCCGCATCTTCCCGGCCCGGTCCTCCGCCCGGTCATCGCCCTCCGCGGCCATGTTCCCGCGTTGGATCGCGAATCCGTAGATGTAGGAATCCAGGATCGAAAGGGCCCGGCCGACCGTTTCCAAGGGGAACCCCGCGCCCGCCAAGCATCCGATCATGGCGTCAAAGTAGCGCAGGCGGTCGGGGCCGGAACTCGTGCGGGAATCCATAAGGGCAGCGGCCCAAGGGTGACGGGAGAAAGCCTGCCGCGCGGAGACCGCCCGTTCCCGCATGGCCGTCCGCCAGTCGACTCCGGCCGCGGGGACCGCGATCTCCCCGATGACGAGTTCCAGAATTCCGTCCAGGACGTCCTCCTTGCCCTCGACGTGGTTGTACAGGGACATCGCCTCTACCCCCAGCCGGCTTCCCAGCCGGCGCATGGACAGGGACTCGACGCCGAGTTCATCCGCCATATCGAGGGCCGCGCGGAGCACACGCTCCCTCGTCAGGAAGGCCTTTCCGGGCACGTCCGCTTTCTTCATCCACTCCTCCCCGCGTTATTCTACTCCGTCCCTGGGCGGATGGATTGCCCTCTTGACGAACTTACACCGTAAGTAGTACAACTTACATTGTAAGTATGGCCTTCGAGCCAGGACATGTCAAGGGAGCCCTCCGGGCGGGGCGAACGCCCGCCCGGAAGGCCGTCCCGCCAACCGTCCAT
>JAAYUR010000427.1 GCA_012517645.1 Treponema sp. | reverse complement strand
CCAAGTCCGGAGCAGGGCGCCCCCGAAGGGGATTTCTTCGATCTCTCCGGAGCCGCCTGCAGGTCTAAGCGCCAATCCCACGAAGCCCAGGGTCCAGCCTGTTCCGACCGCGGCCCCGGCCTGGAACTTGAGAAACGCGATGGGTGTCAGGGTCGCGGTGCCTGATGCCTCGACGGTGACGGGGCTGAGCTCCATCCGGCCCGAGAGTTCCAGATTGTTCCCGGAAAAGAAGGGTCCCTCCCCGACGAAGGCAGGGATTGTGCGGGAATACTCCAGGGACGCGAGGGCGGCCCCGCCTCCCCACCCGGTGCCCAGGTCGCGGGAGTACGAATCCAGCGCGGGAACGATAGTAAAATCGATCGGCGCGAAGCCGGTTGAAGCGTACCCGTCCAGGTTGGGCGGAGAATAGCCCAGTACGATGTTCAAGCGGAGGTTGTCCCGGGCTTCCTGGGCCGAGACGGCGATCGGCAATGTCAGGATAGCGATGGCAAGGGCGACGGCCAAGGCTCGGACGGGGTTTCTCATGATCTCCTCCTTGTTCATTCGCTGGTTCGTCGGAAAACGGCGTCCGTGGAAGCGAACCGACTCAGACCACGGGCGTTCCCGGGGCTATGTCGCGCTCCGGGGTCAGCAGGACGCAGGCCGCGGAGTCCGGGGTTTCCGCGGCCAGGAGCATGCACTCGGATACCTCCCCGCGCATCCGGGCGGGGGCCAGGTTGACCAGGACCACGACGGTCTTGCCGACCAGCTCCTCGGCGGTGTAATAGTCCACCAGGCTGGTCACGGTTTGCCGGGGCCGGTCCAACCCCGCGTCGATCTGCACCTTGTAGAGCTTCTCCGAGTTCGGAACCCGTTCGGCGGATAGGATTTTCCCGACCCGGATGTCCAGTTTCTTGAAGTCTCCGTAGCTGATCTCTTCCATGGCCCCGAGTATACAGTCCGGCCGGGTCAACCCGCAATCGGATTCCGATACCCCGGGCTTGCCCACGGAAGGCCGGCCATGGCATACCCATGCCATGCTTCGGAACGAACGTCTCGGGGTTCTCTCCCTGCTGACCGCGGCCTTCCTCTTCGCCCTGACCACCGCCCTGGTCAAGCTCTCTTCCGCGTCCATCTCGGGGTACATGATCTCGGCCATGCGCTTCCTGGTGGGCGCCGTGCTATCCTGCGCGGCCATCCTGGCCCGGCGCGGCCGCATACGGGTGACGAACAAAAAGGATTGGATCCTTCGGGGCGTCTACGGCGCGGCGTCCATGATCTTCTCGTACCTGGCCATCGCCCGGACTTCGGGAGGCCGGGCCACCCTTTTGGGAAACACGTACCCGATCTTCGTGGCCCTCTTCGCGGCCCTATTCTTTCGGGAGCGGCTGAGCGCCGCCGCGATCCCCAGCCTTGCTCTCTGCACCCTGGGCAGCGCCCTCGTGCTCAACGACGGCGCGGGATACCCGACCGCCGGGGATGTCCTGGCCATCCTCTCCGCGGTGTTCGCGGGCCTTGCCCTGAATCACCTGAAGCGGGCCCGGGCCACGGAGGATCCCTTCACTCTGTACCTCTCCCCCTGCCTGTTCGGGCTTCCGGTTTCCGCGGCGCTATCCGCAAAAACCGCGGTCTTCCACCCCGGGGCCCTGGCTCTGGCCGCGGGGGTGGGCGTCGTGGTCTTCGCCGCCCAGATCTGCATGACCTGGGGGTACAAGCACGTTCCCGTGGCCCGGGGCAGTCGGATCTTTTACCTGGAAACCCTCTTGGCCGTGGGCTTCGGAGCCCTTCTGGGCGAACGTCTCAAGCCCGCGTTCTTCTTCGGGGGCGCCCTCATCGCCGCGGGATTGGCCTTCGACACCTGGGACGCCGCCCGTAGGAGACCGGCCTTGAACAGCGGGATCCCGGAAGTTCGCACTTGAGAAGAGCGGCGCCGCCCCGTATAATCCATCCCGGCCGGCAGCCCCCGCGGCGGGCTCAAGCCGGTTCCACAGATTGGAGGACGATCATGAACCCCGCCCTGGAAACGATCAAGGAACGAGGGTTCCTTCAGCAATGCACCGACCTGGAGGGACTTTCCAAGCTCATGGACGAAGGTCCGGTGACCTTCTACATAGGCTGCGACCCCACGGGTCCGTCCCTTCACATCGGACACATGGTTCCCTTCTTCGCCCTTCGGCATCTCCGGGATGCGGGGCACATCGGGATCGCCCTGCTCGGGGGAGGGACCGCCCGGATCGGAGACCCCTCGGGCAAGACCGAAACCCGAAAGATGATTTCCTACGAGGCCATCGACGCGAACGCCGAGCTCTTCCGGAAACAGCTGGACCGCTTCGTCGGCTTCGACGGGAGGACGAGCTTCCCGGCCAACAACAAGGACTGGCTGGCGGACCTCAACTACATCGATTTTCTTAGGGATATCGGCAGCCACTTTTCCGTGAACCGCATGCTCTCCTTCGAGGCCTACAAGGCCCGGCTGGAAACGGGCTTGTCGTTCGTCGAGTTCAACTATCAGCTCCTGCAGAGCTACGACTTCCTGGAACTCTATCGGCGCCACGGGTGTCGTCTCCAGATCGGCGGGGACGACCAGTGGGGCAACATCGTGGCGGGCATAGAGTTGATCCGCAGGATCGAGGGCGCAGAGGTCTTCGGGCTGACGTTCCCCTTGGTGATGACCCACGACGGAAAGAAGATGGGAAAAACCGAAAAGGGCGCCCTTTTCCTGGATCCGACCATGACCAGCCCCTACGAGTTCTTCCAGTACTGGCGCAACGTTTCGGACGCGGACGTCCTCAAATTCCTGCTGATGTTCACGTTCCTGCCCGCCGAGGAATGCCGAACCCTGGCCGCTCCCGGAAAGGACATCAACGGGGCCAAGGAGCGGCTGGCCTGGGAGGTCACGGCCCTGATTCACGGAAAGGACGAGGCGGACAAGGCCCTGGCGGGCGCCAAGGCCGCCTTCGGGGGCGGAGGCGACCGGAGCGCCATGCCCACGGTGGAGCTGCCCAAGGCCCGATTCGAGGAGGGCTATCCGGTTCTGGATCTCTTCGTGGACGCGGCTCTCGCCCAGACCAAGAGCGAAGCCCGACGCCTGATACAACAGGGGGGCGCCTTCGTGGCCGACGCGGCCTGGAAGGACGAAAAGGTTCCCGTGGGCGCCGAAGCCCTCGGCTCGGACGGAGAACTCGTCCTCCGGGCCGGCAAAAAGCGCTTCTGCAGGATCGTGGCGAGGTAGCCCGAGGTTCGCGGGACACGGCGGACAAAAGCGGGAAGCGGCCGCTCGGGCAGGGCTTCCCGGGAAGGAACTTGACTGTATGGATGGAATGAGCGTCGCGGAAATTCGAGATGCCATCGCGCGGGGGGACTGGCGCAAGCCCACATCGGGCCTG
>JAAYUR010000011.1 GCA_012517645.1 Treponema sp. | reverse complement strand
TTCCCGTACGAGCACCTTGACAATCAGGTTTTCCGGCTCTCCGGTCAAGGCGTCCTGTCGTTGGAACCTCAGCTGGTACTCTCCCGGCCGCTCCGCCGTGAAGAGGAAGATCGCCTGGGTGCCGTCGAATTTCCTGCTCTCGTACCGAAGGCCGTCCCGGCCCCCGGTCTCCCCCAGGTAGATCCAGCCGGAGCCTCGGAAGGGCAGCTCCAGGGGCGAACCCCGGACGGCCTCCTCCGTGCGGCCGGGAGCCTGAACCGATTCCGGGGAGGTCCGGGTCGAGGAGCCGGGAGACGGGGCGAGGGCGGGTTTTGGGGGGGTCTCGGGAGCGGCCGGAGCCCGGGCGGCGGCATCCGCGGGGGGCTTGGCCGGGCTAGCCGGAGGTTTTGCGGGAGCGGCCTTCGATTCCGCGGCCTTTGGGGGCGAATCCCCGGCCGGCGGTTTCCCGGGCTCCGGGGGCTTGGAAACGGGGGCCGGGACCGCGGCGGATGCGGCCGGGGCCTGGGGAGCGGCCGGGACCGGCGGAAGGGTTTTTCCCGTGGTCGAAGCGGACGGGACGGGTTCCGGCGCCGGAAGCGAGCCCGGGGACGGAGGGGACGCCCCGGATCCGGACGGCATGGCCGCGGCGCTCGAGGCGGGGGCCGGGATCGCGGCGGAGGCGGCCGGAGCGGCCTGCGGCGGGGGAAGACGGGAAACCGCGCCGGGGGCTGGTTTCGGCTCCGGATCCGGCAGGACCAGGGCCACCCGGGTCGGCAGGGGGATCGGACCTCGGATCTCGACCACCTCGGGCTTAAGGTCCTCCGCCGAGGCCGGTTCCGCGGCCGCCGGATCTTCCCGGGGAGCTTCCTTCGGGGTGCTGACGCAGGCCGAGGCCAGAATGAGCGCGGCCGGGAGAATCAGCCGAAGGAATCGTACAGGGTCGGTCAGGCCGCAGCGCCGAGTCGTGCTCATCGCTTCTCCATCGCGGAAAGCAGTTCCTGGAGTTCCGCCCGGTTCCGCTCCCGAAGGTCCTCCGTGGGAAGCAGGCCGAGATCGAGCCACAACCGGGCGGCTTCCTCCTCAGTATATCGGTCTTTCCGCGGCCGATCCAGGCCGGATTCTTCAGCCAGGGGGTCCGGACGGGGAACCGGGATCCTCCTCAGGATCTCCTGGACTTCCGGGGAAACCGAGGGGCCCGGGGCGACGGGCTTCGGGGGCCGACGAAGGAGCGCGACGGACAGGAGGATCAGGGCCAGTGCGGCCAGACCGCTCCCCGCGGCCAGGAGGGCCCGAGGGTTGCCGCGTACTCGCTCGGCCAGGGCGGTCGCCGAAGCCCGGACCCTGTCCGCGGGGCTCGGAGGCGGGGCGAAGCCGGGAAACCCCGGGTTCCGGGCCTCCGTTTCCGGAGGGCTCCCGGAGAGAAGGTCGGCTATGCCGTCGTCTCCAGCCTCGAAGCCATCGGATCCGACCGAAGCCGACCCTGTCCCGGAACTCGAGGAAGCGGCCCCGGGGCCTTTCCTTCCCGGCCGAGAGACGAAGGCTAGGACAGCCTGCCGGGCTCGGTCGACCAGCTCCCTCGGCTTCACTCCCCGCTCCTAGGACGCGCCGTCCGGAGCCAGTTCCCGGCCGGACTCGTATTCCACGTCCTCGTCCTCCAAGTCGATTTCCGGCTCCGGCGCCGCAGGCCGGCCCTCGTCTCCCCGCTCCAGGCGGACGGCGATGACCTTGGTGACCCCGGATTCCTCCATGGTCACCCCCAGGAGGGCGTCCGCCCCGATCACGGTCTTCTTGTTGTGGGTGATGACGATGAACTGGCTGATACGCCCGAACTCCCGCAGGAGGTTCACGAAGCGTATCACGTTGGCCTCGTCCAGGGCGGCGTCGATCTCGTCCAGGAAGCAGAAGGGGCTGGGGCGCACCATATAGGTGGCGAAGAGGAGGGCTATTGCCGTTAGGCTCTTCTCCCCTCCGGAGAGCAGACTGATGGCCTCCAGCTTCTTGCCCGGGGGCTGGGCGTAGATCTCGATGCCCGACTCCAGGACGTGGTCCGGGTCCACTAGGCGGAGCTCCCCCCGGCCACCTCCGAAGAGCCGCCGGAACATGTTGTGGAAGTTCTTCTTGATCTTGTTGTAGGTGTCCAGGAAGAGCTCCGCGCTCTCGGTCCGGATCTCCTCGGTGATGCGCTTCAGGTCCTCCCGGGCCTTCTCCAAGTCCGCCAGCTGGCCGGAGAGGAAGTCGTACCGCTCCTTGACCTCCGCGTACTCCTCCGGGGCCATGAGGTTCACGGAGCCCAGGTCCTTCAGCTTGGCCCTCCGGTCCTGGAGGCGGTCCCGGAGCTCCTGGACGGGGACGCGGATCTCGAACATCCGCTCCTCGAACTCCATCAAGTCCCGGGAGTAGGTTTCCCGGAAGTTCTCCTTGATGTTCCGGATCTCCGTGTCCGTCTGGGCCAGGTTCAGGTGGATGCGCTCCAGTTCCGCCTGGAAGCGCCCCAGCTGGTCCATCTTCTTGCGGAGGTCCTCCTGGCGCTTGCCGAGGTCCGAGTTCTTGAGGGCGATGTCCCGTTCCAGCTTTTCCATCTCCGCGCTCAGGCTGCGTCCCTTGGTCTCGATCTCCGCGATCTCCTGGTCCAGGTCGGAAAGCTGTTCCGTGGCGTCCGCCAGCCGCTTCTCCTCCAGGTAGACCTCGTTCTCGAGCTCCTTGAGGACTCCCTCCTGGACGGCGATCTCCCGCTTCAGGAGGGTCAGGGCCTCCTCCGCGGCCTGCCCCTGGGTCTGCATCCGGATCCGGTTTCCCCGGAGCTCCTCCAGTGTCCTGCGGTACTCGTCGATCCGCTCCGCAAGCTGGCGGTTCTCATCCCGCAGGGAAAGGATCCTGCCCTTTAAGCCGGCAATCTCGTCCTTGATCCGGGCGATTCGCTCGTCCACCGCCCGTTTGCGGGTGATGATGCCCTCGGGGGACAGAAATTCGTCGATGAAGGACGGGGTCGTCCGTTTATAGGCTTCGTAGAGATCCCGGAGCTCCTCGACCCGGGCTTTGGTGCCCTCCAGGTCGACCCGGGCCTTCTCGATCAGGGCCCGGGCGTCCTCGGCCTTGTAGTCCGGGAGGCGGCCCAGGTCCTCGAGAAGGGCCTGCTTGCCCGCCAGCCGGGCGTGGACCGCCGCTATGAGGCCGTCGATGGCCTCCTCCGCGGCCCGGCGCTCCTTGGCGGAGTACCCCGTCTCCTTGAGCCGGGCGTCCAGCTCCCGGACGATGTCGTCGGTGATGGAATCCAGCTCCTTCTGGGCCTCCGCCTGTCCGGCCTCCAGGCTCGCGATGCCCTTTTCCGCGCGCAGGATCTCCGCCTCGTTGTCCCGGATCCGTCCGTCCGCGGCGGTGATGTTGGACTCGAAGGAGGCGATGTTCTTCTCGATCTCCAGGATCCGCGCCTTGAGGCTGCGGACCTCGCCCTCCTTTTCCTCCGCCTCGTCCTGCAGACCCTCCAGCCGCTCCTGGGCGCCCTTGCGGCGCAGGCGGGCCTGGTCGATCTTGGCCTTGGCCTCCGACACCCGCTCCGCCAGGAGCTTGTGCTGCTTTTCCTTGCCCGCCCGCTCCACCGCCAGGCCGTAGATGGTCTTCTGGTGCTCCACCAGCTTGGATTCCATGGAATTGACGACGTCCAGGCTCTCCTCGAGGCTCAGGTTGATCTCGTCGATGGATTTCTTGACCGCGTCCCGGGCCCGGGCCTTCTCCGCCGCCTCCTCGTCGCGCCGGGCCTTGTCCTGCACGAAGCCCCGGAGGCGCAGGAGGTGGAGGTCCAGCTCTGCCTGGAAGACGTCGTCCCGGAGGCCCCGGTAGGCCAGGGTCTTCTCGGACTGGACCTTGAGGGAGTCGTGGCTGCGCTTGACCTCTCCCAGGATGCCCTGGACCTGGCGGACGTTTTCCTCCGTCTTCTCGAGCTTGAGCTCCGCCTCCCGGGACCGAACCTTGTGCTTTGTGATCCCCGCGGCTTCCTCGAATAGATAGCGACGCTCCTCGGGCTTGGACGAGAGGATCTGGTCGATCCGGCCCTGTTCCATGACGGAGTACGCGCTTTTCCCGATGCCGGTGTCCCAGAACAGCTCCCGGATCTCCTTGAGCTTGACCGGCTGTCCGTTCAGGTAGTACTCGCTCTCCCCGGAGCGGTACAGGCGGCGCTTGATGGCGATTTCCGGGGCATCCAGGGCCAAGGAGGAGTTCTCGTTGGAGATGGTCAGGGTCACCTCGGCGACGTTGAGGGCCTTCCGGGTCTCCGTGCCGTTGAAGATGATGTCCTCCATGCTCTCGGCGCGGAGGCTGCGGGCGGACTGTTCCCCCACCACCCACTTGATCGCGTCCACGACGTTGCTCTTTCCGCAGCCGTTGGGACCCAGTAGGGCGCTGATGCCCGGAGAGAACTCGATGCGTGTACGATCGGCGAAGCTCTTGAAACCCAGTATTTCCAGACTCTTGAGGAACACGAATACCCTCGGGGAGGTCGATTATGGTATGCGCGGACCGGGCCGGCCGGCGGGGCGCGCGTCGGGAAATAGTAGCACGCCCTGGGCGGCCGGGGCAAGGCGAGGCGGTGGACGGTGGTCGGAAGTGTCGACAATATCCGGCGGCACCAGCCGAAACACCGTGGGATGCGGCCGCGTGGGTCGAAATACCCCGTTCCCTGTTCACCGTCCGCTGTTTACTGTACTATTCCCCCATGCTGTACCCCGACCCCGAGGAGACCCTCCGAGATCTCCGCGGAGCGGCCCTGGAGAGCGCCTACCGCGCCTGGGCCAAGCGCCTCCATCCGGACGGGCCGGACGGAAACCACGAAGCCTTCCTCCGGCTGCGCAAGGCCTACGAGGAGGCCAAGGCCGGCGGCCGCTCCGCGCCT
>JAAYUR010000259.1 GCA_012517645.1 Treponema sp. | reverse complement strand
CGAAGATCCCCTCGAATACCTCCCCGGTCACGGATCCGCCCTCCTTGTTCCATGCCGTCCTTAGAAGATCCCGGACGTTGCGCCGGATGAGGCGTCGCTCTTTCCGGTTGGCGAAGTTGTAGTACAGGTTGCCGAGGAACTGGAACATGACCCGTCCGAGGGCGGACGGCGCGAAGCGTACGAACAGGGGCATAATCCCGCTCTGTAGAAACTTGGAAAGGCTCATGTCGGTACTCCTGTGCCCCGGAGCGCTTCCAGGGCTTCTATCCATTTATACGCGTTTCCTCCCCGGAAGTATAGCTTGTACCGGAACCGTCCGTAGGAGAATTCGCTGTAAACGTTGAAATGATCCACAAAATAGAGTACTCGAGCCGGATCGAAGACCGCGGCGCCCCCGACCTTCGAAGAGCGGAAGACCAGGGCGTCCCGGAATAGCTGAAGATCGCCCCTCCCGAGGAGTTCCTCCCCGCGATCGGTTCTACGCCGCAGTTCCACGCCCCGGGAGAGGAGGATCGGTCGCGGTCCCTCCGTGCCGGGCACGCTCGAGGCGGACGAACCCGGATCCGGACCGAATCCCGCGCTTGGTATGCCCAGGGGCGCGGCCTCCGAGATCCGCCGCGCCAGCTCCCCTCGCTGATAGTCCGTCCAGTCCCGCAGACCGGAAAAGGCCGCTCCGGTCGGTTCCGCCGGACTCTCCGGTTCCAGGCGCTGGTTTCCGTCCACGATCCAGGAGGCCCCGCAAACCCGGCACCGTATCCGGAAGCCGGCCCCCTCGACCGAGTCCTCCCCCCCGCAGGAGGGACAGAGCCAAAGAAGGCGCCCGATCCCGGCCGCCGGGGCCGGGCACTCGAACCGCACCTCCCGCAAGGACGGGTTCTCCAGATCGTCCGCGGAGAGATAGTCCCGGATGGTCCGCTCCAGGGCTTCCGGAGCCTCGTCCAGGACGGCGTCCCGGGGAAGGGCCCGGAACTCCACGGTCCAACGGCCCCGCCTCTCGGATTCCGCCCATCGGGGCCCGGTCAGGTAGGACCCTTCCTGGCGGGCCAGGAGCACGGGCAGGCCCAGGGCTCGCAGGAGCTTTCCCAAGCCCGGTCGGATGGGCAGGGGGCGCCCGTCCCAGGTCCGGTCACCCTCCGGAAAGATGCCCAGGGTCTCCCCGGCTCGTCCCAGATCCAGGGTCCGCTTGAGGGCGGCGTAGTCCGGAGCCCCTTTGCGCTTGCCGTAGGCCCCGACCAGGCCCGCGAAAACCGCCAAGGCCGGGTTGGTTCCCTCGAGGTTGGCCATGTAGCGGATGGTGCGGGTAAGGAGGGAGCCAATCACCCAGGGGTCCCGCCGATGGGCGTGGTTTCCCAGGAGGACATAGGGCTCCCGGGGTTCCGGGTCGAGAAAGCGGGGAACAACGTTGTACCGCGTCAAAAGGTCCCTGCCCCGGATTCTCCGGAGCATACTCCACGCCGCATCCTGGTACCATTCGGCCATCCGTCCACCTCGCGGCTGTCTCCGAGGATTCTCTCGACCCCGACCACGCCGGACTAGGATACTCCGGATACGTCAAGGCGAGGTGAGAATATCATGAGCGGAAGAATAAAAAAAGCGAAGAATCCGGGAGGTTCCCGGCATCCTATTAGACCCTCGAACCATTCCCGCGTTGCGGATTCCGAGGAAACCGGTTCTTGGAAGATCCCGGGCTCACTTCTACGTTGCGGATTCCGGGGACAATTCCATTTTGGGTTGGCAACACGCGACATCGGTCCTTGACGAGGGGGAAAAAGCGTAGTATGGTACAGCGTGGTATACGGCGCCGTCGCGCGTTCGATACCAGGAGAACGATCTTATTCTCTGCACGAATTCGTACGAAGAGTAGTTTGAACGGAAACTGAACTGTTGGATTTAAGGAACGATTCGACCGCTTCGCGCGCGCATTCTCGCAGCCACCCCAGCGCCGCTCCGCTCGCCCTCCCCTTTCCCCGACGTCGATTGGCCGCTCTCCCCCTCTTCCAAGAACCGTCTGCAAAGAAAAGATCCTCGCACGTCCGGATTCGTCCGGACTGAATTTCACGAGAGTCCCCGGCCTTTGAGCGGGGGACCGCAAGGACTACACATGGCTAGCAAGATCTACGTCGGCAACCTCAGCTACAGCACCAGCGATGACCGCCTCCGCCAGCACTTCGCCCAGTACGGCGAGGTTCTGTCCGCGAACATCATCGTGGACCGCTATAGCGGCCAGTCCAAGGGCTTCGGCTTCGTGGAGATGGCTACCCCGGAAGCCGCTGCCGCCGCCATCGCCGCCCTGAACGGCGTCGCCCTGGACGGTCGCCAGCTCCGCGTCAACGAGGCCAACCCCCGCGAAGAGCGCCCCCGGCGCGAGTTCCGCGACCGCGGCGACTACAACTACTAAACCCGGCGCGATCGACCCCTTCCGGAACCCGGAAGGCCCGAAAAACCCGGCCCCTCGAGGCCGGGTTTTTCGTTGTCCCCCTTGGGGGGCGAATAAAAAACCTACAAGGTAGAAGCCAAAACCTCCATTCTGTAGTAGTATCGGTCTGTTATGAAGATTGTCATCGTCGGCGCCGGCATGGTCGGCGCCTCCATAGCCCGGGAGCTCGTCGAGGAGAAGAAAGACGTCATCCTCATCGAAAAGGATCCGGAAACCGCCCGCTTCGCCTCGAACGCCCTGGACTGCCTGGTCCTGAACGAGGACGGAATCGACCCCGAAGCCCTGCAACGGGCAGGAACCGCGGACGCCGACTGGTTCATCTCCCTGATGGGCGCCGACGAGGCGAACATCGTGGCCTGCGGCATCGTCTCCTCGACCTTTCCCAAGCCTAGAACCATCGCTCGGGTACGCAGTTCCTACTACGGATCCCTGGGTTCCGCGAGCAAGAGCTTCCTCGGGGTGGACCATGTGATCAACCCGGAGATCGAGGCCGCCCGGACCATCATTCGCGCCGCCCGGGAAGGGGTATCCGGAGAGATGCTGCCCTTACAGGAAGCCCGGATCCGCCTTCGGACAATCGAGGCTTCCGAGGACGCCCGGTTCCCGGGACACACGATCCAGGAGATCCGGAAAGCCATAGGCTTGGACTTCCTCATTCCGGCGGTCGTCCGGGACGGCGGACTCACCCTGCCGGCGGGGGACTTCGAGATCCAGGGAAAGGACCTGGTCTATCTCCTCGCGGAACCCAAGGTGCTGGATACCATCCTGGGACCCGCCCCGGAGCCCCGAAGCCAGGCCCGAAAGATCCTTATCATAGGCGCGACCACAGTCGCCGAACGGGTCGTGGAAGAAATCCTGAAGACCGGCCAGAACGGGAAGACTCCCTGGAGCCGCATCTTCTCGGTTTTTTCGAAACATTCCGGACCGGAAATCACAGTCATCGACGACAATCGGGAGCACGCCAAGCGCTTCGCCCATCGATTCCCCTCCATCAACATCGTAAACCGCGACCTTGTGGAAGAGGACGCCCTTGAGCGGGAAGGCGCCGGGAACGCCGACCTGGTGGTCTGCGTGACCCAGGCCCAGAGCTACAACATCCTGACAGCCCAGTTGGCCAAGGAACTCGGCGCCCATAGGGCCATAGCCCTGCTCCTGAACAATTCGTTCATCCGGCTGGCCCCCAAACTAGATCTGGACGCCCTGGTCAGCATGCGGACCGTCGTTTCCTCCTCGATCCTGAACATAGTTCGGAAGGCGAACATCCGCACCCTCCACGCGTTCCACGAGGACGACGTGGAATTGGTCGAGCTTTCCATCCAGGAGGACTCTCCCGCCGCGGGCAGAAAGGTGCGCGACCTGGGGATTCCGAAGGGCGCCCTCGTGGCCTTCGTGCTCCACGGCTCCTCCAGCGCCATTCCCACCGGAGACACCCGGGTGCTGCCCGGAGACACGGTCGGAATCCTGACGAAGAAGGGGTTGATCGAGCGCCTCGAGGAGGTGTTCGGGGGACAACGTGGCCGGTAAGCCCCTGCTCCGCATCCTGGCCATCCTTCTGGGCATCGTATCCGCCTTCATGGCCCTGTGCCTCGCAGCTGGCATTCTCATGGGCGAGGACGCCCGCACGCTCTTCGCCTTCTCCGTTCCCGTTGGCCTCGGGGCCGCGGGCTTGATCCTGGCCTGGATCGGCAAGGCCTCTAATCGGAAAATCAGCCTGCCTCCCCGGGACGGCTTCCT
>JAAYUR010000231.1 GCA_012517645.1 Treponema sp. | reverse complement strand
TGACGAAGGCCCTGACCTTCGTGGTGGACAAGGTATCCGCCTCCGCCTCCGAGAAGATCGCCAAGGCGGGCGGAAAGATCGAGTCCCGGTGAGCCGGTCCAGGCGTTAGGAAGGTAGGGATCCATGGCAGGCAATCCGTTAGGCGACATCTTAAGGATCAAGGAACTCCGGGACCGGATCACGTATACCCTGTTCTGGCTCTTCGTTTTCCGCGTGGGGGCGTACCTGCCCATCCCGGGCATCAACGCCGGGGCCCTGGCGGTGTATTTCAAGAGCCAGACCTCCGGGGGCGGGATCACGGACTATCTCGACTTCTTCGCGGGCGGCGCCTTCAAGAACTTCTCGGTGTTCATGCTGGGCGTCATGCCCTTCATCTCCACCCAGATCATCATGCAGCTCCTCCTCGTGGTCTTCCCCAAGCTCAAGAAGGTGGCGGAAGAGGAGGGCGGCCGGAAGAAGATCGCCCGCTGGACCCGCATCGGCGCCGTGGGGGTCTGCATCGTCCAGTCCCTGTCCGTCATCGCCTGGGCCAAGACCATTCCCGGCGCCCTGACCATCAGCGAGGCCATGTACACCTTCGTGGCCATCGTGACGGTGACCACGGGCTCCATGTTCCTGATCTGGATCGGCGAGCAGATCACCAAGCGGGGAATCGGGAACGGCGTGTCCCTCCTGATCTTCGCGGGTATCGTTGCCCGCCTCCCCAACGCCCTGTACGCCCTGTGGCAGAGGATCGCCAACAACGAGATCAACCCGGTCTTCGCCATCGTGGTGCTCCTGCTGTTCGCCGCGGTCATCGCCCTGGTCATCTACGAGCAGCAGGGCCAGCGGAAGATCCCCATCAACTACGCCAAGCGCGTCGTGGGCCGGAGGATGTACGGAGCCCAGAACACCTACATCCCCTTCAAGATCAACCCCTCCGGAGTCATCCCCGTGATCTTCGCCTCTTCCCTCCTGACCCTGCCCCTCCAGCTCCTGGGCGGGCCGGCGGCCAAGGCCAAGTGGATCCGGGACTTCACCGCCTGGCTCTCTCCCTCGGGGGTCTGGTACCAGGTGCTCTACATACTCCTGATCGTCTTCTTCGCGTACTTCTATACCCAGGTGACCCTGAATCCCCAGGAAATCTCCAAGAGCATCCGGGAGAACGGGGGTTCCATCCCCGGCATCCGCAGCGAGAAGATGGAAGAGTACCTGACCCGGATCCTGAACCGGATCATCCTGCCGGGTTCCCTGTACCTCGCGCTCATCGCGCTGATACCGACCGTCGTGCAGAGGCTCTTCAACTTCCCGAGCGAGCTCGCGTACCTGCTGGGCGGAACCTCGCTCCTCATTCTGGTAGGCGTCGACCTGGACACCATGAGCCAGGTGGAGGCCCTGTTGAAGATGCACCATCACGACGGGCTTACCCGCAAGGGGCATATTAAGGCCCGCAACCTGTAGCCGGCAGGGAGTCTATGGACTCTGAAGGCTATAGCGTGGTACAAAGAAGACTTATTGGACCGTGGAGGAACGAATGAAAGTCAGGACCAGCGTCAAGCGCATTTGCGATAAGTGCAAGGTGATCAAGCGGAACGGCATCGTCCGGATAATCTGCGACAATCCCAAGCACAAGCAGAAGCAGGGTTGAGGAGGAATACCCCATGGCACGCATCGCGGGAGTGGACCTCCCCAACAAGCACGTAGAGATCGCCCTCACCTACATCTTCGGCATCGGCCGGACCAGCGCCCGGAAGATCTGCGACAGCGTCAAGATCGACCCGGACAAGCGGATCAACGACCTGTCCAACGAGGAGATCAACGAGCTCCGCAAGGTGATCGAGAACGACTACAAGGTGGAGGGCCGCCTCCGCTCCGAGGTCGCGCTCAACATCAAGCGGCTCATGGATATCGGCTGCTACCGGGGCCTCCGCCACAGGAAGGGCCTCCCGGTCAACGGCCAGCGAACCCGGACCAACGCCCGGACCCGCAAGGGCAAGAGGAAGACCGTGGCCGGGAAGAAGAAGGCCTAGGTTAGGGAGGATAGAGAAGTGGCCGTCGCCAAGAAGAAGAAAGAGAAGAAGAGCGTATACGAGGGGAACGTCTACATCCAGGCGACCTTCAACAATACCATCATCACCGTGACCGACCTGAACGGCAACGCGATCTCCTGGGCCTCCTCCGGAGGCATGGGATTCCGCGGGGCGAAGAAGTCCACCCCCTTCGCCGCCCAGTCCGTGACCGAGGTGGCCGTCCAGAAGGCCCTGAACGTGGGCCTCCGGGAGGTGCACGTCTACGTGAAGGGCCCCGGAGTGGGCCGCGAGTCGGCGATCCGCCAGTTGGGCGCCCTGGGCCTCAAGGTCAAGAGCATCAACGACGTGACGCCGATACCGCACAACGGCTGCCGCCCGTCCAAGGCGCGCCGCATCTGAGGCAGGGGGAGGATACCTAGATGGCCCGATACACAGGACCCCGATGCCGGCTCTGCCGCGCGGAGGGGAAGAAACTGTTCCTCAAGGGCGAGCGTTGCAAGAGCGACAAGTGCCCGGTCAACCGGAAGCGGCCCGCTCCCGGCAAGAATCCCAAGGCCCGGGCAGGCAAGGTCTCCGACTACGCCGTCCAGCTTCGGGAAAAGCAGAAACTCAAGCGCACCTACGGTCTCATGGAAAAGCAGTTCCACCTGGCCTACGAGAAGGCCCTCCGCATGCCCGGCAAGACCGGCGACAACCTCTTCGGCCTCCTCGAGCGGAGGCTGGACAACGTGGTCTACCGCCTGCGATTCGCCACCTCCCGGTCCCAGGCCCGCCAGCTGGTCCTGCACGGCCACGTGACCGTGAACGGCAAGCGGGTGAACGTCTCCTCGTTCCTGGTCAAGCCCGGGGACACGGTGGCCATCCACCCGACCTCCCAGAAGATGGAGCTGATCAAGGCGGCCCTCCAGGAGTACACCCGGAGCGGCGTCATGCCCTGGCTCTCCGTGGATCCCGACGCCCTGTCCGGCAAGTTCGTAGCCGTGCCCGCGCGCCAGGACATAACCGACATGGGCGACATCCGCGAGCAGCTCGTCGTCGAGCTTTACTCGAAGTAAGGAGAGGACATGGCGCGAAAGAACCTGCTCAAGGGATTCAAGCGGCCGAAAGGCATCACCTACGAAACGAGCGAGAGTTCCTCCACGTACGGCAAGTTCATCGCGTATCCCTTCGAGCCCGGGTACGGCACCACGATCGGCAACACGCTGCGCCGTATCCTCCTCTCCTCGATCCAGGGCTACGCCATCACCGCCGTGCGCCTGGTTCGGACGGACGCCGACGGCGCCCAGCACACCGTGACCAGCGAGTTCGAGACCATACCCGGCGTCGTAGAGGACACCATCGAAGTCCTGAACGCCCTGAAGCAGCTGCGCCTGCGTCTGCCGAACGACGAGGAGCAGGGGACCTTCCTCTTCGAGTTGGCTGGGCCCGCCGAGATCACCGGGGCATCCCTGGGCAAGGACAAGGGCCTCGAGGTACTGAACCCCGAGATCCGGATCTGCACCCTGATGGACGGCGTCAAGCTGGACCTGGAGATGCAGGTGGACCTGGGCCGGGGCTACGTTCCCAGCGAGGTGAACGAAAAGTACATCGAGGTGGTCGGCACCATCCCGATGGACGCGATCTTCTCCCCGGTCAAGAAGGTGAAGTACTCCGTGGAGCCGACCCGGGTCGGCCACCGCTCGGACTACGACAAGCTCCTGCTGGAGGTGTGGACCGACGGTACCCTCCGTCCCGAGGACGCCCTCGCGGAGGCCGCCAAGATCGCCAAGGACCACTTCTCCATCTTCGTCAACTTCGACGAGGGGGAGATCGGGGCGGAGGACGAGAACGACGAGATCGAGGAGAGGATCCGCCAGATCCTGAACACCCCGGTGGAGGAGCTGGAGCTCTCGGTGCGGTCCTCGAACTGCCTCAAGAACGCCAACATCAAGACCATCGGCGACCTGACCCGCAAGACCGAGGACGACATCGCCAAGACCCGGAACTTCGGGAAGAAGTCCCTCCAGGAGATCAAGGACAAGCTCAAGGAGTGGAACCTGGACCTCGGCATGCCCGATTACACGGAACTCCGGAACCACCTGAAACTTTCCATGCAGAAGGAAGAGTCGAATGAATCATAAGAAGGGCTTCAACAAGCTGAACAGGAACGCGGCCCACCGCAAGGCCTTGATGCGGAACATGATGACGGTCCTCTTCAAGCACGAACGGATCGTGACCACCAAGGCCAAGGCCCTGGAAGTCCGACGCTTCGCGGAGAAGGAGATCACCCGGGCCAAGGTCGATTCCGTCCACAACCGCCGCCTGGCGGCCCGCAAGATCATGGACGAGGCCGTCCTGGTCAAGCTCTTCCAGGATATCGGCGTTCGGATGAAGGATCGGCCGGGAGGATACACCCGGATCCTGAAGATCGGGTTCCGCAAGCAGGACGCCGCGGAGCTGGTGGTCCTGGAGCTGGTGGACCGCAAGGTCGACGACGAGAAGAACGCCAAGAAAGCCGCCGCCAAGGCGAAGAAGGCCGAGAAGAAGGCCGCCGCGGCCAAGGCCGAGTAGGGGAGGAACGGATATGTCCAAGGCTCATCGCGGGAAGGGTCTGCGCGACCAGGTCGCGGGAGGCCGGGGCACCTGCCCGGTCTGCAAGCGCGAGGCCGTGAAGGTCCTCTACGAGCAGGAGATCGACGGCAAGAAGACCAAGATCTGCAAGACCTGCAAGGCGACCATCGCCAACAAGAAGTAGCCTCCGGGCTACCCTATGGAGCGGCCGCCCCCGGGGCGGCCGTTTCGATTTTCGCGCAAAGGAGCCGTCATGGCGAATCCGGACCGGGAACCCCGCTCCTCGGAATCCCGGGGCATTCTGTACGGAATAGCGGCCTTCGGGATGTGGGGACTCTTCCCCATCTACTGGAAGAGCCTTTCCTCGGTCCCGTCCTTCCAGATACTCGCGCACCGGATCCTATGGGCCTTCGCGTTCACCCTGGTCGTGTCCCTGGCGCTGGGCAGGGCGGGTAGGCTCCGGGAGGTCCTGGGGAACCCGGGCAGGCTCGGCGCGGCCGCGGCCTCGGGGCTCCTGGTCAGCGTCAACTGGGGTATCTACATCTGGGCTGTTAACTCCTCCCATATCCTGGAATCCTCCCTGGGCTACTACCTGAACCCCCTGGTTTCCGCGGCCCTGGGAGCCCTGGTCCTTCGGGAGCGCATGGACCGGGGCATGATCGCCTCCTACCTGGTCGCCGGGTTGGGCATCGCGATCCAGACCCTTTCCTACGGCCGCCTGCCCTGGATCGCCCTCTCCCTGGCGTTCACCTTCGCCCTGTACGGCCTTGTGAAGAAGACGGCCGGCCTGGACGTGCTGACCGGCCTGACCCTGGAGACCGCGGCGGTCTTTCCCTTCGCCCTCGCCTTCCTGGTCCTGGAGCAGAAGGCGGGACGGGGGGCCTTCGGCAACCTGGGCGCCTGGAATACCGCCCTGCTGGCCCTGGCCGGTCCGGTGACGGCGATCCCCCTGCTGTCCTACGCCGCGGGGGTGGTCCGCCTTCCTCTGTCCAAAATGGGCCTCCTCCAGTACATCTCCCCGACCCTCCAGCTCCTGGTCGGGGTCCTGTTGTACGGGGAAAAGCTGGACCTGACCCGGGCTGTGACCCTGGGCTGCGTGGTGGCCGCCCTGGCCATCTTCGGGGTGACCCGGGGGCGTCGATCCTCGTCAACGAAACGATCACCCGGTGCGTCTCCGGAACCAAGGTGAACGCCCGGATTGCCCGAGGTTCCTTTGCCGCGGGGATGTGCTATACTCACGACATATCCCTGTAGTACGGAGCGTCCGGCGATGAAGAAACTCGGGTTGATCGTGATGTTCTCCCTCCTCCTGGCCCTTGGCTTGTGGGCGGCGGGCGCGGAGGCGATCGTCCAGGTCAAGGAGACCATCCTCCGGGACCAGCCGTCGTTTACCGGCAAGACCCTGGGGGTCCTGAAATACGGGGCCAAGGTCTCCGTCCTGGAGGAAAAATCCGGCTGGGCGCGGGTGTCCGCGGAGGCCGGCAAACTCCAGGGTTGGGTCCACGGCTCCTCGATAACCAAGAAAGCCGTCGCCCTCAGTTCCCAGGGAGGAAGCGGGACGGGCGCCTCGAGTTCCGAGGTATCCCTGGCCGGCAAGGGGTTCAACGCCCAGGTGGAGGCCCAGTACCGCAGCCAGAACGCGGCCCTGGATTTCGCCGCCATCGACGCGATGGAGAAGATCCGGTTCAAGCCCGAGGAGCTCAAGGCCTTCCTCGCGGACGGCGGTATCCTCCCGAAGGGAGGGATATGATGAGAGCCGACTCTATGGTTTCGCGCCTGCGGGCGATCGTTCCGGCCGTTCTCGTCTCGATCTCGATGATCTCCTGCGTCAGCATCGCGGAAGCGGGTTCCGGAATCGCGGCCGCGACCGGCGTGATCACTACCGAGCAGGCTTCGTCCATAACCAAGGTCGCGGGCGCGGTGGAGAAAACCTTCGAGGACATCACCCCGGAGCAGGAATACTACATCGGCCGCTCCGTGGGCGCCCAGGTGCTTACCACCGCCAGGCCCTACGACAACGCCGCCGCCTCTCGATACCTGAATCTCCTGGGCCAGTCCCTGGCCCTCTTCTCCACACGGCCGGAGACCTTCGGGGGCTACCACTTCCTGGTCCTGGACAGCGACTCGATCAACGCCTTCGCCGCCCCCGGGGGCCTCGTGTTCGTGACCCGGGGCATGCTGCGCCTGTGCTCCACGGAG
>JAAYUR010000219.1 GCA_012517645.1 Treponema sp. | reverse complement strand
TGACCTACGTGGACGCCGACGGCCAGCGCAAGCGGCCGTACATGGTTCACCGGGCCCTTTTGGGCTCCATTGAGCGGTTTTTCGGGGTCTACCTGGAGCACACCGCCGGGGCCTTCCCGATCTGGCTGGCCCCGGAACAGGCGGTGGTGGTGCCCGTGGCTCCCGCGTTCGACGAGTACGCCCGCAAGACCGCCGCGGACCTGGCGGCCTCGGGGCTCCGCGCCCGGGCGGACCTCTCGGACGATCGCATGAACGCCAAGATCCGCAACGCGCAGAACCAAAAGATCCCCTACATCCTAGTGGTGGGAGCCAAGGAGGCGGAGGAGGGCGCCGTCGCGGTCCGCGTTCGGGACGGAACCCAGCTGGGGGTCCTCAAGGTCGCGGATTTCGCCGCCCGGGCGCTGGGCAAGATCCAGGCCAAGGCCTTGGACCTCTGAGCCGGCGGGGCGGGGGGACGGGATTCTTGATCGATCGAATCAAGGGAGACATCCGGGCGGAATCCGGCCCGGCCGACGCTGTCCCCTCCTTCCGCTCCGTACTGTCCATGGGGGTCCTGGCGGCCCTCGGGATCACGGGTTGTCTTTCCCTCCTGGCCGTGCGGGTGGCCCTTCTGGGCAATCCCTTCTACACCTTCCTGGGAATGAACCTCCTCCTGGCCTGCGTCCCCCTGGGAACGGCCGCGGGTCAGGTGACGCTCCTGCGTACCCTTGCGCCCGGTCCGCTTCGGACCGGCCTCGTGTCCGCGGGCGCTTTCGCGTGGCTCCTCTTTTTCCCGAACGCGCCCTACTTGTTTACGGATTTCATACACATCGCGGAGAAGACCTGGATACGCTCGGACACCCTGCAATGGCTCGGAACCCGGGGAGTCCTCTGGTACGACATCGTGATGAGCGGCGCCTTCGCCTTCGTAGGGCACTTCCTGGGCTTGCTGTCCATGTGGGTTGAGGGCCGGGTGCTCGACTCCGCCTGGGGCCGGGGCATCGAGAGGGCCTTCCTGACCGCCGCCGTGATCCTGGCGGGCTTCGGGGTCTACCTGGGCCGGTTCGCGCGCATGAATTCCTGGGACGCCGTCCTGACCCCCGTCAAGGCCGTGCGGGGGACTTTGGCCGCGCTGGCGGATCCCAAGGCGGTCCTCTTCTCCCTGACCTTCAGCTTCTTCGTCGCCCTCACCTACGGGATGCTCGTGCTGGCCTTCTCCCTGCGGGACCCTCCGA
The DNA here is from genome assembly GCA_012517645.1 of Treponema sp. Lineage (GTDB taxonomy): Bacteria > Spirochaetota > Spirochaetia > Treponematales > UBA12059 > JAAYUR01. The sequence goes on along the minus strand of JAAYUR010000219.1, from coordinate 7,357 downwards.
AATAGCGCCGGGCGCCCGCAGGCGCCCGGCGGTTCGGTTCGCGCATAGGCGCGAACCGGCGGCCCGGATCTGGCTTCAGGAATTCGTCAGCCTATCTCCTTCCACCTGCGGCATGCATGGTAGTGGCCGCCGCCCAGGTCCATGAGCTCCGGTTCGGCCTCTTCTTTGCACTCGGGCTTCATGTAGGGGCATCGGGTGTGGAACCTGCAGCCCGGGGGGATGTTGGACGGCGAGGGGATCTCTCCGGAAATCGGCAGCTCCTTGATCACGTCGACCTGACCCGTGGAGGGCTCCGGCACCGCCTCGATCAGGGCCCGGGTGTAGGGGTGGGCGGGACGGTCGATGATGTCGTCGGCCTTCCCCATCTCGACGATCCGCCCCAGGTACATGACCGCGATGCGGTCCGTGAAATACCGGGCCGTGGAGAGGTCGTGGGTGATGTAGAGGTAGGTGAGCCCGAGGTCCCTCTGCACGTCCTTCATCATGTGCAGGATCTCCGCCCGGGTGGACAGGTCGATCATGGACACCGGCTCGTCCGCGACCAGCATGGCCGGGTTCAGGATCAGGGTACGGGCCGTGGCCACCCTCTGGCGCTGTCCGCCCGAGAGCATGTGGGGGAAGCGCCCCATGAAATCCTCGGGAGGAGTCAGTTTGACCTCCGTCAGGGAACGGATGATCCGGGTCTCGCGCTCCTTCCGGTCCGCGGTGATCCTGTGTATCTCCAGGGGCTCCTCCAGGACGTCCCGGATCTTGAACCGGGGGTTCATGGAGGCGTAGGGATCCTGGAAGATCATCTGGACCTGCCTGCGATATTCCTTGGCCTCCTGCCGCCCAATGGACGTGACGTCCCGGCCGTTGAACAGGATCCGTCCGCTGGTGGGATCGATCAGTTTCATGACCAGCTTGCCCGTCGTGGTCTTGCCCGAGCCGGATTCGCCGATCAGGCCGAAGATCTCTCCCCGCCGGATCTCGAAGGAAATGCCGTCCACGGCCCGCACGAGTTTCCGGGTTTTCCCGAAGGACTGGAGAAAGCCCTGATGCGGGGTGAAGTGTTTTTTTAGGTCGTCCACCCGGAGGATGACGTCCCCGTCGATGCCGTTGCTCATTCGAAGCACCTCCAGCAGGCGGCCAGGTGGCCCGGTTCGATCTCCCGGACGGGCGGCTCCTCGACGCGGCACCGGTCGTAGACCTTGTGGCAGCGCGGGTGGAACCGGCAGCCCTCGGGGGGCGTGATCAGGTCCGGCGGCGTGCCGGGTATGAAAGACAGGCTCTCCACCTTCCGGCGGAGCCGGGGAGTGGCGGCCAGGAGGCGTTCGGTGTACGGATGGGCCGGGCCGCTTCGGCCGTAGATCTGCTCGTTCGTACCCAGCTCCGCGATCTTTCCGGCGTACATCACGCAGATGCGGTCCGAGACTTCCGCCTCCAGGGCCAGGTCGTGGGTGATGAAGATGAAGGAGAGGTCGAAGGTCTTCTTGAGTTTTTTCAGCAGGTTGATGATCTGGGCCTGTACGATCACGTCCAGGGCGGTGGTCGGCTCGTCCAGGATGACCAGCCGGGGTTTCAGGAAGAGGGCCGTCGCGATGACGACCCTCTGCTTCATCCCGCCCGATAGCTCGTGGGGATACCGGCTCGTCACGTCCGCCGGCAAACCCACGTAGCCCAGGTATTCCTTGATGAGGTCCTGGGCCTCCGCCTTGTCCATGGACCGGTGCTCCTGGAGGGTCTCCATCATCTGCTTCCCGATCGTGTAGACCGGGGTAAGGCAGTTCATGGCTCCCTGGAAGACCATGGATACCTTTTCCCATCGGATGTCCTTGCGGATTTCCCGTTCCGGCAGAGGCAGGATGTCGCGGCCTTCGACCAGGATCTGGCCGCCCTCATACCTCCCCGGAGGGCTGGGCATGCGCAGAAGGCCCGTGCCCATGGTCGTCTTGCCGCAGCCCGACTCCCCGACGAGCCCCAGGGTCTCCCCGGTTTTCAGGTCGAAGGACACGTCGTCCAGGGCCTTAACCGCCCCCTTGGACGTGTGGTAGTAGAGTTTCAGGTTCTTGACCTGAAGGATAGTTTCGCTCATGGCCTACCTCGTCTTGAGTTTCGGATGGAGGATCTTGTCCATCGCGAACCCGAGGAACGCGAAGGTCATGCCCATCACCGCGATCAGGAGTCCCGGCGGGACCACCCACCACCAGAGCCCCGAGAGCACGGCCCCGGAGCCCAGGGCGTCGTGGAGGATCTGGCCCCAGGTCACGATGGTGGCGTCCCCCAGGCCCAAGAGGCTCACCGAGGACTCGTATACGATGGCGCCCGGGACCGCCAAAGCCATGGAGGCGAAGGAATACGGGATCAAGAGCGGGGCCATGTGACGGAAGATGATACGACCGTGGCCGGCGCCCAGGGCCTTGGCCGCCTCGATGTACGTCTCCTCCTTGATCTGCAGGGCCATGGACCGAACAGTCTTCACCGGGCCGACCCAGAAGAAGAGGATCAGCGCCGCGATGATAGTCCATATGCTGGGCTTGTAGACCGCGGAGAACACGATCAGGATGGGCAGGACCGGAAGGGAGATGAAGTAGTCGAAGATCAGCATCAACACGGAATCCACCCGGCCCCCGAAGTAGGCGGCGGTGATCCCGTAGAAGACTCCGACCAGGACGGAGACTATGCTGGTCAAAAGACCGATCAGGAGGGCCCATTTCAGGCCGGCCACTACGCCGGAGAAAATGTCCCGCTTCATGGAGTCCGTTCCCAGGATCCCGGAGACCCGTCCCACCACGACGATCTCGAGGTGCTCGAGGGAGGCCCGGGCATCCGTGAACCCCGCGGTCACCTCGATCTCGTAGCGGCCCGTAAGGGGCTTGGGTCCCTTGACGAAGTCCGGTTCCGCCTTGGAAAAGAGTATTTCCGGAACCCCGTAGCTCATGGTCGCGATCAGGGAGGAGTTCTCGGGCCGTTCCGCCCTTCGCAGGAACTCCAGGGCGTTGGACCTGCCTTCGTTCGCGAAGGACAGGCGGAACGTCTGGCCCGCCAGGTCCTGCAGGACGTACCGGATGATCTCCACGGCATTCCCGTCGGGTCTCCTCACCGTCACCGTAAGGGGGATGGTCCCGCTACCCTCGCCGCGGACGAGGAGGTCGTAGGGCGCCCGGCTGAATGAATAGTCGTAGGAGAATATGTAGGCTTTTTCGCCGGGGTTCCTGTCCTCGATCCGGGAATCCCAGAGGGTCAGGGCCACCGCAGACTTGCGGGAAGTGAAGAGGTTGGTCCACGCCGGGGGGGCGCTTTTGGAATTGTCCTGCCAGTAGGTGATGTCCCGCCAGCGGCTGCTGGCCTCCGGGAAGGGCAGGATCCACGGTTCCAGGACCACCGCCAGTATGGCGGCGACCAGGATCCCCAGCCCGACCAAACCGTTGGTTTCTTTCCGGAACTCTCCCCAGAATTCCCTGAGCCTATAGGCCGCGTCTTCTAGTTTCATGCCTTGCCGCCTATCTTGATGCGGGGATCCAGGAACCCGTAGGTCAGGTCCAGGAACACGAGTCCCGCCTGGTATATGCCCGTGGTGATGGAAAGGTCCGCTAGGAGGACCGGTATGTCGTTCTGCTGGATGGCGATCCAGTAGAGGTTGCCCAGCCCCGGCCAGGAAAAGATCACTTCGAAGATGATGCTCCCGGATATGGAAGCCAGAAGGGACAGAAGAGACATAGTGATGAGGGGCGGGGCCGCGGTGCGCATGGTGTGGCCGAAGAGCACCTTGTTCTCCGGAATTCCCCGGGCCCGGGCGCTCATGATGTAGTCCTCCTGGAGGATCCCCAGGACGATATTGCGGACCACGAAGCCCAGGCTCCAGAACCCGATGAGAAGGAGGGTCAGCATGGGCAGGATCATGTGCCAGATTAGATCCAGGACTTTCAGGATTCCTTCCGGCGTCGGAACGGAATGGAGCCCGCCGGAGGGGAAGAGCTTAACCCCGTAGACGAAAACCATGATCAGCATCATGCCCAGCCACCAGGAGGGCAGCCCGTACACCACCATGGTGATGAAGCTCGTGGACTTGTCCAGGGAACCGCCGGGTCGTTGGGCCTTCTTGAGGCCCAGCCATATCCCGAAGAAGATCTCGAAGACGATGGTGGTCGTGAAGAGCAGCATGGACCGCGGCAGGGCTTCCATGATGATCTTGATGACCTCCCGCTCGCCCTTCTGGGTCTTGATGATGGTGGAGCGCCCGAACTTGAAGGTGAGGGCGTTCACGGCCCGGGAGATTACCCGCTCCGACCACGGTCTATCGAGTTTGTACAGCTTGTATAGTTGTTCTCGCCGGTCGATCTGGAAGGCGCGGATCTGCTCGGACTTCATGTTCCGGAGCCGCTGGGATTCCTGCCGGACCTGTTCCTCGATCTGACCTTGCAAGGTCGTTTCGGATACCGTGTTGAATAAGGCCGAAAAGGTGAACATCAAGAGGGCGTACATCGCGACGCCCTTTAAGATGCGTTTGATCGCGTACCACTTGTACATCCGGGCCACCTGTCCTGGGAAGGATTTCGCTCCGCGGACACGGCAACCCGGGGGAGCCGCGACCGCGAAGCGCGTTCGAAGGCCGGCGCGGCGCCCCGAGGGGCGCCGCGCGATTTTCTAATAAACGCCTTCGTCCTAGAACAGAACCAGGTTTCCGGATTTGACCGAGGGGGCCTCGTCCGCGATCTTGGATTCCGCGACCAGGGTGTAGCTTCCGGGCTGGAGCTTGCCGAGGTCGGCGGCGGGGATCACGGCCTGGAAGGAACCGTCCTTCAGGTACTTGGCTTCATAGGCCTTCTCGCCGGCGTCGGAGATCAGGGTAACCTGGGCTTTGACGTTATTTCCGGCGGGCTTGGTCCGGTCGTCGGGGTAGGTGAACTGGGAAACCGTCAGGTCGATCATCGCGTCCGCGGAGCGCTGGGCGTTGGCCGGGATGTTCACGTTGTCGATCTGGGTCACCTCGAGAGCGAAGAACTTGGGCCAGTAGTCCTTCTTGTACGGATAGCCCTTCCGGTAGGCGGACAGCTCGACGTAGTTGGCGGTGGAGTCGATCTTGGAGATGTAGAAGGGCCCGTTGGATACATAGGCGTGGCCGTACTTCTCGATGAAGGCCAACGTTTTCTTGTAGGCTTCCACGGCGTCGGCGGGCTTCATGTAGTCCTTGATGTAGACCGGTACGTACTTCTTCTCGATCATCTGGTTCAGCTTGGCCTTGATGTCGGCCACGCAGGCGGGGCTGGCCACGTCGATCTGGGTCATCGAGGGATCCTCGGTGATGGCGTAGACCGTTCCGCTGGCCGCGCCCTCGGTCACCAGAAGGGCGATGGCCTCGGTGATGGTCCAGGGAACCATGGTGGGCCGGCCGGGGTTTCCGGCCTTGGGGGACAGGAGTCCGCCGTAGGCGACCCGGTTCTTGTCCATGGGCCAATTGAAGTCGTAGTACGTGGAGAAGCTTCCGTCCTTGTTGAAGATGACGCCCTTCAGGGTCTCCAGGGTGGGCTGGTACTGGGAGGCGTAGGCTTCCTCGTAGGCCAGGTCCGCGTCCCCGTCCTTGGTGGCCCAGTCGGTCTCGAAGCCCAGGGCGTAGACGAAGTCCGCGAGCCCTATCTTGTTCCCGTCGTGCCAGACCGAGTCCTTCACCGTGTACTTGGCGGAGGAATAGGACTTGACGCCCGGGCCGACCTTGACCCAGGTCTTGGTGGCGGAGTCGTACTTGACCGCGTCCGCGGGCACGTCGATGAGGCCCTCGGGTTTCCCGTCCCCGGTGGTGTCCGGGCCCACGTTCGTCTGGACATCCTTCAAATCCCACTGCACTAGATAGGGGGTGTCGATAGCCGTGTTCGGCGCCTCGAAATACTCCCGCATCGTGCACTGATCCACGATCATGCTGACGTAGGTGTCCGAGAAACCGTCCACGCCCACGGGGTCCCAGGCGCTCATGAACAGGCCCCCCTTGGCGGAGAACTGGGTGGCCCGGAGGATCTTCTCCCCCTTGTCGTTGGGCTTCACGTCCGCGGTGATGAAGGACCAGCCGTTGAGGCCGTCCCCGAGACCGTAGACGAAGCGGTTCGTGACCCGTTCCTTGTTGGCGATGAAGTAGTCGATCTGGGAGCAGACCCAGATCCGGACGGCCTCGGTCAAGCCCAGCTCCTGGGCCTTGAGGTTGTCGTTCCAGTACTCGTCGGCGGTCAGGAACCAGCCGTTGTAGCTCTTCTGGGCCAGACGGTCGATCTCGTCATTCTTGTAGTTCCAGAACCCTTCGGTGGCGCCGCCGGGCATGTAGCCGTAGTAGGGGGCGTACATCTGGGAGATGGAGACGTCCCACCAGCGGCGGGTGGCTCCGGCGCCCCAGCCCTCGGTGTACATGGTCCACTCGTAATCGGCGGGATCGCCTCCGTAGACCATGCGGCCCGCCTTGGAGCGGTCGTACTCGAGCCGTTCCACCTTGATGCCCGCCTTTTCCAGCTGGTCCGCGACGTAGCGGCCCGCGGGCAGGCGGCCCTGGGGATCGTCCACCCGGATGATGAACTTGACGACGATGGGCTGGCCCTTGTAGGTCCAGAACTGTCCGGTCTTTTTAAGCTTGCCGGCGTTCTCGGGGAGCTTGGCCGCGGCTTCCAGGGCCGCGGTGATCTCGGCGATAGCCCGCTTCTCATCCCCCCGCTCGGTCATCCCCAGCTTGGTGGCGATGATGTTGTAGCGGTAGGTTCCGGGCTGGCCGGGGGTCATGGAGGTGAAGGCCGGCTCCCCGCCGCCCAGGAGGATCTCGTCGACCATCTTCTTGCGGTCGATAAGCCAGTTGATGGCGTACCGGACCTCCCGGATGGCCAGGGGGTTGAAGTATTCCTTCCCGGTCTTGGTCTTCCAGACGTAGGGCGCCTGGTTGGGGATGGGGTTCATGAGGTAGGACCAGGATCCGGAGGGAATGTTGTAGACCGAGAGCTTCTCGCGGTCCGCCTGGGGCAGGCCGAAGAAGACGCTGGCGTCCATTCCGTAGGCGAAGAGGTCCGTCTTCCCTTCGATGGTATCCTTGGCCGCTATGGCCTGGTCCATGCGGATGTCGATGATGATCTTGTCCACAATCGGACCCGTGTCGCCCTTGGCGACCCCGGCTCCGGCTCCGCCCCCGCCGCCGCACCCGACCAGCGCGAGGGCCGCCGCGGTGACGATGGCGAGGGTGACCAGTAATTTCTTGCTCATCTCAACTCCTCCTTGTGGAATTAGAGAAACATATTCGTATTATTGATCAGAAAAAACCGGAAGTAAAGCAAAACCGTCCGCGTAGGGCGAGTCCGGGTAATATATCTATTGTTACTGTATAAAGATACATCCGGTGCTCAGCGCCGGA
>JAAYUR010000085.1 GCA_012517645.1 Treponema sp. | reverse complement strand
TGCGATTGCTTGCGGTCGCGTTGCAACCGCAAGCAATCGTAAAGCCAATTTCAATAGTAACCGACTTTTGAAATTGGCTCAATTACTCAGGATGTCTCGCCCTCTCGGCGAATCTTGACTTAATCTCCATTCCGTATAAGATGATACCATAATGAGCGACTACCTTGACCCGAACAACGAGGAGCTCCTCAAGGATTTTTTCGCCGAGGCGCAGAGCCAGGTCGACACCCTGGAACAGAACATCCTGGTGCTGGAGAACGATCCTGGGAACCGGGACGCCGTGGACGAGATCTTCCGGGCGGCCCACACCCTCAAGGGCGGGGCCGCGACGGTGCAGATGATGGAGCTCCAGGGCTTCACCCACCTCGTGGAGGATGTGCTGGACGAGATCCGGTCCGACCGCCTCAAGGTTAGCGAGGAGGCCGTGGACGTCTTGCTCAAGGCCATCGACGTGGTCAAGGCCATGCTGGAAGCCCGTATGGAGGGCTCGGTCTTCGACGGGGACGTTTCCGCCGTCCGGGACGCCCTGTCCGGCTTCCTTCCCGGCGAGGGGTCGAAGGCCGGGTCCCCGGGCAAGTCCGCGGACAAGTCCGCGGCTTCCCGGGCCGCCTCCAAGGCGGAACCCGCCGCCGCGCCCGCGCCTTCCGCCCGGGGGGTGGCCGCCCAGTCGGTAGCCTCCGCGGGTCTGACGGAGTATGAGATCCTGGAACTCAAGGAAGCGGCGGGCAAGGATCGTCGGGTGTACCGCATAACGATCGCCTTCGACGAGTCCAACGTGATGAAGACGGTCAGCGCCATCCACGCCTTCGCGGCCCTGCGGGACGCGGGCACGGTCCTCAAGACCCACCCGGACTTCGAGAAGCTCTACGAGGACCAGTTTTTCCCGGAAGTGGACTACTACCTGGCCACGGACAAACCGCCGGAGGACCTGGATCGCAAGGCCCGCATCCCCGAGGTCACCAAGGATGTCCGCGTCACGGAGCTGACCTTCGAGGATGGCGGCCGGCCGACGGTTTCCCCGGCGCCCGGGCCCGAACCGGCCAGAACGGAGCCGAAGGCCCCCCTTGCGGGTCCTGCCGGGAGTACGCCTTCCCCGGGCGCCGTCACGGAGGACGAATTGGCCCGGGCGGTGGCCCGGAAGAACGCCGGATCCCCGGCGCAGGCCTCCCCTAAAGCCTCCGCGCCGGATTCCGCGTCCCCCAAGCCCTCCGCTTCGGAATCCGAGGTCCCGGGCGCCGGCCCGGAGGAACATCCGGATGAGACCTCCGAGGGATCCGACCGCAAGGTCCAGGGTCCCAAGGTCCAGCAAGGCTCCATCCTTCGGGTGGACTCCCGACGAATCGACAATCTCCTGAACCTGGTGTCCGAGACGGTCATCAACAAGGCCACCTTCAACCAGATCAGCTCCCAGTTCGCGGAGCTCCAGGGGACCTTCCTGGCGGTCCAGTCGGAATTCCGGGACAAGCTCAAGGAATTCTTCGACGAGGTGAGCGAGGCCCTGGCCACGGGCAAATCGGTCAAGGAGATGAAAAAGGCCCTGCAGGAGCGCTGGGCGGTCCTGGCGGCGGTCCACGACCCCTTCGAGGCGGAGTTCAAGTCCACGGTGGCCAAGTTCCGGTCCACCGCCCAGAACCTGGGCCGCATCACCGGAGAGCTCCAGGAAGGGGTCATGCGGATACGCATGGTGCCCATCAGCCAGATCTTCAGCCGCTTCCCGAGGCTCGTCCGGGACCTGTCCAAGAGCCTTTCCAAGCAGGTGGATCTGGTCATCGAGGGGGAGGATACGGAGCTGGACAAGTCCGTGATCGAGGACCTCCTGGACCCCCTGATGCACTCCGTTCGGAACGCCCTGGACCACGGGGTGGAAAGCCCGGAGGTCCGCCGGGCCGCGGGAAAGCCCGAGACCGGAACGGTCCACCTCCGTGCCTCCAACGAAGGCAACATGATCATCATCGAGATCGAGGACGACGGCAAGGGCATCGACGTGGAGGCGGTCAAGAGGAAGGCGGTGGAGCGCGGGCTCATCCACCCGAACAAGGTCCTGACGGACGTGGAAGCCTTCAACCTGATCTTCGAGGCGGGGTTCAGCACGGCTTCGGCGATCACGAACATCTCCGGCCGGGGCGTGGGTCTGGACGTGGTTCGCCGGCAGATCGAGAAATTGAACGGTTCCGTCGCCGTCACCTCCAAACCCGGCAAGGGCACCAAGTTCACGATCAAGCTGCCCCTGACGCTGGCCATTATCCAGGGTCTCCTGGTCCGGGTGGGCCGGGAAACCTACTCCATCCCGATCACCTCGGTCATCGAATCCCACCGCATAAAGCCGGAAGAGATCCGGATGATCGACAACTACGAGGTCTTCAACGTCCGCAACGACGTTATCTCCCTGTTGCGGCTGGATCGCCTCTTTAGGATCCCCTCCGCGGGCGGCGGCGCGTACAACTTCGTGGTCATAGTCGGGACGAACGAGAAGCGCGTGGGGCTCATGGTGGATTCCCTGATCGGGGAGGAGGACGTGGTCATCAAACCCCTGCGGGACCAGTACACGGCCTCGCCGGGGATCGCGGGCGCCTCGATCCTGGGGGACGGTTCGGTGTGCCTCATCATCGACGTGAGCCAGCTCCTGGAACTGGGGCTAAAGCGGGAGAAGGAAGAACGCCAACGCCTCGAGGGGGCCGTCCGATGAGGACCGGGGGGATTCCAGCATGACCAGCCAGACGAGTCCGATGGACGCCATGATCCTCGAGCGGCCGGAGGAGCGCAAGGAACGGGCCGACAAGGTGGACTTCAAGATGGTCACCTTCTCCCTGGGGGGCAAGGAGTACGGCATCGACATCATGAACGTGAAGGAGATAGCCCGGGCGAACCGCTTCACGTACGTGCCGAACTCGGCGCCCTTCGTCCGGGGCGTCTACAACCTCCGGGGCGACATCATCTCGATCATCGACCTCAGGATCATGTTCCATCTACCCGTCGAGAAGCGGGAAGAGGACGCCCTAGAAAGCCTCCTGATCCTCCGGGTGGAGGATCACGTCTTCGGCGTGATCGTGGACAGCATCGACAAGGTCGTGGGCGTATCCCGAACCAGCATCCAGCCCCCGCACCCGATCTTCGGGGACATCAACGTCAAGTACATCCAGGGGATCGTGGAGAACGCCGGGAAGCTGTATATCATCCTGGACATCGCCAAGATCTTTTCCCCCAAGGCGGAGAAGGAGGAACATCCTTCCCGGTACGAGCCGCCTTCGGGGGCCTCGATCCCGACGGAGATTTCAGCGGCCCGGACAGGGACGGCGCGGCCGGCGGCCGCGGACGCGGAGATGACGGCCGGCTTCGTGAAGGAAGGCCTCTTCTCCTTCCGGCATTTCGCCGTGACCTCGGTCAACGAAACCTGGTTCCGCGCCCGGTACAAGGAGTGGGAGCGGCTTCGAGCGGGCACCGATCTTCAGCTGCATGAGGAGGCGGACGCGGACGCCTTCCTGGAAGGTTTCCTGTCTCCCTATTCGGGAACCCTGTGGGGCGCGGACTACATGGACGCGGTCGCCTCGTTCCTTCCGGATTCGGACCTGCGCTCCTTCAACGTCTGGAACCCCGGCTGCGGCAAGGGCTACGAGACCTGGTCCCTGGCCTGCACTTTACGCAGGAAGTACCCCCAGTCCCGGGTGAAGATCTGGGCTAACGACTCGGATCTCCTGGCGATCTCCATGGCTCCCAACATGGTCTTCGACGCGTCCGCCGTGCCGGAACCGTACAGGGCCTTCCTGGTCAAGGGGATGAACGGGTGGACCTTCGACCAGGCCGTCCGGGATTCGATCTTCTTCGAGTTCCATGACGTGTTGAACAGTAATTCCCTTCCTCCGGTCGATCTGATCGTCTGCCGGGACATGATCTCGTTCCTTGCTCCGGAAGAGCAGAAACGGGTCCTGGCGGATTTCCAGGACAAGCTCAAGGGAACGGGGCTGCTGATCCTGGGCACCCATGAAACCGCCGCGACCGGCGCCTGGAGGCCCGTGGGCTCCGGAGCCGTGTCCGCGTTCGCCAAGGCATGAAAACGGGAGAGTGACATGAGAGTCGAATACATCAATCCCTTCGTGGAGTCCGCGTTCAACGTCCTGAAGGAAGTCCTCCAGGGGGAGGTCAAGCGGGGAGAGCTGTACCTGAAGTCCACATCCATCCCCGTGATGGGCGTTGCCGCCATCGTGGGTCTGGCCGGGGACGTGGAAGGGCGGGTCCTGTTCGACATGGACAAACCCACGGCCCTGCGGGTGGCCTCGGTCATGAACGGGGAAGAGCTCAAGACGATGGACGAGCTGGTCAAAGCCACGATCACCGAACTGGCCAACATGATCACCGCCCAGGCGGTGACCAAGCTGCATGAGCTGGGCTTCAAGTTCGACCTGACTCCTCCCGCCATCTTCACGGGGGAGAACATGGAGGTGTCCGATCAGGACGTGGAAGCCCTCATCGTCCCCATGGAAACCGCCCAGGGAAAGCTTGAGATCAACGTCGCCATCCGTGAACGCGGGTAGCCGCCAGGAGAGCTCGTCATGAAGACCAAAGAGGATTTTCCAGAGATCAACGCCCGTCGTCCGGACGGGCTAAAGCCCGAGGGCACCCCGTACCGGGTCCTGATCGTGGACGACTCCATGTTCGTGGCCAAGCAGCTCAACCAGATCCTCAGCTCCGAGGGCTACCAAGTCGTGGCCACGGCGGGGGACGGACTGGAGGGATACGAGAAGTACAAGGAGCTCTTCCCGAACGTGGACGTGGTGACCATGGACATCACCATGCCCAAGATGGACGGGCTTACGGCCCTCCAGAAGATCATGGAGTTCGACAAGAACGCCAAGGTCATCATGATCAGCGCCCTGGGCAAGCAGGACCTGGTCAAGCAGGCCCTGGTGGCGGGGGCCAAGAACTACATCGTGAAGCCCCTGGACCGCAAAAAAGTGCTGGAAAGGTTCCTGTCCGTAGTCGCAAAGTGAATCGAGGCCGCAAGCGGCGCTTCTGTACTCGGCTCCGTTTCGGTTTCGGCCCAGCTTCGTTCGGCATCGCGGACAATGGGGGGCCGAGCCGCGACGGGAGCCGACATTGACACGGCGGGAGACTTCAGGGTATAAAATCTTGTCCCCGGGGCGGTTAGCTCAGTTGGTTAGAGCACCAGTATGACACGCTGGGGGTCACAAGTTCGACTCTTGTACCGCCCATGGACCAAGCCTTCCAAGGTTGAACCTTGGGAGGCTTTCGTTTTCCCCCCTGCCCCGAGACGGGAATCCGCCTTTTTCGGTCCGCCTTGCGCCACCTTTGCGGGGACCTTACAATCAAAGAATGATTCCTGCATCCCCTGGGACATCCGAAACCGGGCCTCCCGAACCGGAGCGGTTCCTGGAGCTTCCGCCCTTGGACTCGGCCGGAAACCGCTTCCGCATGGAAGTCTCGGGTTTTCTCATCCGGGCAGGGCTCGTACTCGGGACGGTCCTGTTGTTCCCCAGCCTTCTGTACGCGATCCGGAGCGGAAAGACCGCCCTGGTCGTCGCGGACGGGTCCGCCTATGCCGCCTTTCTTTCCCTGTACCTCCTGAACCGGGGGAAGCCCCGCCTTTCCGCCGTCGGCTTGGTCGGGCTCGTGTTCGGGTTCGGCTGCTACCTTCTGGCCGCGAACGGTCCGGCCGCCGCTGGGACGATCTGGATGGGAGCCGCCGTGGTCCTGGCCGCCGTCCTCTTCGGGACGGCGGGAGGAGCCCTGGGCGCGGCCTTGGTCGGTGCGGCCTTCCTGGCCGTGACCTATGCCGCGTCCCGGGGGCTCCCGTCCTGGAGCGCGCCCTCCGCCTTCCTGGTCATCCTGGGCCTGAACGCGGTGGTGATGTCCCTGGCCGCGGGCTTGGCCGCGTCCTACGTGGCCCGGTCCCTGGAGCGGGCCCTGGCGGAGCGGGAGAGGCTTTCCCGGCAGTTGGCGGAGCGCAGCGCGGCCCTGGAGCGGGAGGCCGCGGAGCGGCTGGGGGCGGAGCGCATGGCCGAGTTCTACCGGGATTTCGACAGCCGCACGGGGCTGCCGAACCGGGAGCGCTTCCTGCGGGAGCTCGAGAGGACCCTGGTTCCGGCGTCCCGCCGCGGCAGGCCCCTGTCCGTGTTGGCCGTGGGCATCCACCGGCCCGGCCTGATCTTCGACGAGTTCGGGCATGTCCAGGGCGAGGCCGCCATAGCGGGAGCCGCGGCCCGGCTCCGGGAAGCCTTCCGGGAGGACGACGTGGTGGCCCGCTTCGGGGACGCCCTCTTCTTCGTGCTCTGTTCCGATCTCGGGAGTCCGGACGACATCGCCGAGCTCCTGCCCAAGGCCTTCTCCGCCTTCGAGCGCCCCGTTGAGGTGGGGAGCCACCGCATCCACGTGGCGGCCGTGGTCGGCGTAGCCCTGTATCCCCACGACGGGGACACCCCGGAGGAGCTCGTGCGAGCGGCCACCGCGGCGTACCACCACGCCGAGGAGGACGGACCCGGGGCCTACCGCGTCTTCGACGCGTCCCTCCACGCGGACCTGATCGAGCGGCTCCGGTTCGAGCGGGCCCTGGCGGGAGCCGTCCGGGAAGGGGCCCTGGTCCCCTGGTTCCAGCCCAAGGTGGACGGCCGGGGAGCCGTGGTCGGGGCGGAGGCCCTGGCCCGATGGCCCCGGCCGGACGGCAGCCTGGGCATGCCCTCGGACTTCATTCCCGTGGCAGAGCGGGCGGGGCTGATGGAGGCTCTGGGCCGGGACATCCTGCAAAAATCCTGCCGCCGGGCCCGGGAGTGGAACGCGGGAGCTTCCGGCCCCGCGTCCGTGGCGGTCAACCTCTCCCCCCAGGCCCTCCGGAAGCCCGCGATCGCCGAGGAGGTGCGGAAGGCCCTGGAGGAGACCGGCCTCGATCCGGCCCTCCTGGAGCTGGAGATCACCGAGACCGGCTTGGCCCTGGCCGCGGAGGCGGCGGTCCCCCGGCTGCGGGAGCTCAAGTCCCTGGGAGTATCCCTGGCGATCGACGATTTCGGGACCGGGGCCAGCGGGATCTCCCGGCTTCGGGACTACCCCGTGGACTTCGTGAAGCTGCCTCTGGAGCTGGTGGAACCCCTGCCCTCGGACCGGCGGTCCCGGGCCATCGTGAAGGCCGTCATCGACCTGGCCCACGCCCTGGGCTTCCGGGTGGTCGCAGAGGGAGTGGAATCCGCAGGCCAGCATGAATGGCTCGGCGAGGCCTCCTGCGACCTCTGCCAGGGCTTCCTCTTCGCCCCGCCCCT
>JAAYUR010000079.1 GCA_012517645.1 Treponema sp. | reverse complement strand
GGTATCGGATGCGAGACAGGAATCGTTCTCCTCCGTCTCCGTCGGGAACGGTGTCGTAGATATAGGCGGATTCCAGGAGGAAGCCATGATCTCTGAAAAAGGCTGCTAAAAGATCGTGGGCTAGGGGTCTGTAGGGAGCTATTCCTTCCACTTCTAAAATAATGGAGCTGGCTTCGTACGGGCCGACGGGTATTCTAAGAGAGGAGGAACAGGGCTCGTCCTGTAAAACGACAAGAGGAGCTTCATCTCCGAAGCCGGCGGCGACTCCTCGTACAGATAGCCTTACATCTTTTGTGGCCATATCTCATACTATATCCCATTAACCCAAAAAATCGAATTATTATGGTTATCAAGGAATTATTATCAGTCCCAAATTGGTAAGTGCTACGGAGCTTTTGATGTCTATGAACGGAGGTTGTTGTTCTATCGAACAAGCCTTAGCCCTCCTAGGGATCTAGTAACAATCTTCGTAACACTAGATATTGACACCCGCTGAAACCGGGCACTAGATTTTCTTATTATCAGGTCACTGTTTTCAGGTTGTCCTGCAGGTAAACGGGTGATGGGAACCACGAACAAGCTTTCATGGGGACATTCTTCATGGGCTGAGGTACCCGGACGAGAGGGCCGAGGAGCGATTCATCGGCGTCGAACCATTCAGGATCGCCGCGGTATAACGGCGAACGGAAGGGCGTTTTTATGTCCGACTTTCTACCCGACGCCGAGTTCGAGCTGTACCGAAAGCTGATCTACGACGAGAGCGGGATCCATTTCTCGGCAACCAATCGCTCTATTCTGGAAAGCCGGCTCCGCGAACGTCTGCGGGAGAAGAAGTCCGATAGTCTTCGGGATTATTACGCTCTCATCACGAAGGACCGGGAGGAGCTAAAAATCCTCCTGGATTCGGTGACCACCAACCTGACCCGCTTCTTCCGGAATCAACCGCACTTCGATGCCCTGGAGAAATTCGTTGTTCCGGAACTGATTCGGATCCGGGGGGCATCCTCGGACCGAAAGATCCGGGTATGGAGCGCGGGTTGTTCGACGGGGGAGGAGCCTTATACGATCGCGATCTTGCTCCGGGAGGTGTTGCCCCCTGGGTGGTCCTGCGAGATTGTAGCCAGCGATATCAGCCTCAAGTCGCTTTTGGTGGGAAAGGAAGGATTCTACCCGGATTCCCGTGTTGTCGGGGTTCCCGAGCCTTACCTGCCGAAGTATTTCGAGCGGAAGCCCAACGGTTGGCAGATCCGGGATGAGATCAAGAAGCTCGTCCGGTTCGATTATCATAACCTAAAAAACGATTCCGGGCTTCGCAACATGGATATCGTCTTTTGTCGAAATGTCCTCATCTATTTCGATGAAGCGGCCCAGAAGGCCGCCGTGGAGCGTTTCTACGAGACGATGGGACCGAAGTCCTTTCTTTTCATCGGTCATAGCGAATCGTTGTTCGGGATGAACACCCGGTTCTAGTTCGTGAAAACCGAGTGGGCGTGCTTTTACAAGAAGGACGTCAAGGTATAATGGATGCAACCTCAAGCCGCCCGGCTGCTCGGGCGCGCCGCACTACATCCTTGGAGGAATCAGAGTGCCGGATCCCGTGAATGTCCTTGTGGTCGACGACTCCGCGCTGATGCGAAATCTGGTCTCCAAGATGATCGAGGCGACCCCGGGCCTCCGGGTGGCGGACAAGGCCATGAACGGGTTGTTCGCTTTGCAGAAGATCCCGCGGTGCAATCCCGATGTGATCGTCCTGGACATCGAGATGCCCGAGATGAACGGAATCGAGTTTCTGAAGGAGCGGCGCCGTCTAGGCATCGATGTCCCCGTGGTCGTCCTTTCCGCGGTGGCCCGGAAGGGGGCCGAGATCACGATGGAGGCTCTGGCTCTGGGAGCGTCGGATTTTATCACCAAGCCCTCCGGCTCGGTATCCTCGGACATCCACACGGTCGCGGGTGAGCTCGCCCGGCTTCTGCTGGTCTACGGTACCCGGTACCAAAACAGCAAGGGGAAGACCCCTGCCGCGTATCCTTTCGAGTACCCGGAGTTGATGCTGGGGAAAGAGGCTGGCGTGGCCCGGCCGGTTCCCTCCGCCCTCCGGGAACCGAAGGCTTCGGGCCGGCCTGTTCCCTCCCGGGCGCCCGGCCCGATCGACCTGATCGCTATCGGAATCTCTACGGGCGGTCCGAACGCGCTTCGCCAGGTTTTCGCGCGGATCGATCCGAACCTGGCGGCGCCGGTGGTCGTGGTGCAGCACATGCCTCCGGGATTCACGGAGGAATTCGCCCGAAGCCTGGATAGGATTTGTCCTCTGGACGTCAAGGAGGCCTCGGACGGTGATATCCTGAAACCGGGCCGGGTCCTTATCGCCCCCGGAGACAAGCATCTATTGGTTGAAAAAAAGAGCCTCGCGGCCGTGGCTCGGCTTTCCGACGCCCCCCCCGAAAACGGGCATCGGCCCAGCGCGGACGTGCTGTTCGCGAGCGTGGCCCGGGAGTTCGGTAACCGGGCCTTGGGCGTCATAATGACCGGCATGGGGCGGGACGGGGCCCGGGAGCTTGGGACCTTGTACAAGGAAGGGAGCATCACTCTAGGGCAGGACGAGGGTTCCAGCGTGGTCTACGGAATGCCCAAGGTGGCCTTCGATCTGGGCCATGTTACGGAACAGGTACCCCTGGACCGGATGGCGGATAGGATCTCGGAGCTGGCTCGCCAGCATCGTTGAGCCGCAGACGGTCGTTCCGGGTAACCGGCTTCTCGGCATGGCTTTACGGCCCGACCCCGAAGCAGTACATTGATAGTAGGAACAATGTTCGACAGCGACGGCTGAAGAGGAGGAGCTATGGCAGACAAGGCGTATAAATGCAAGGACTGCGGCAAGGAAGCGATCGTGAAGGACACGAACTCCGCCCCCGATTGCTGCGGCCACAAAATGGAGGAGATCCCCATGGACCTCTGCGGCAAGGCCTATTCCGCCGAAACCGCCCGGTTCAACCAGCCGGACGACGCCTGTGATGACGGGGTGAAGTGACAACGTTCGGTAAACAAAAATCGACCATCAAGGAATCGGCTGTCCAAAAAGACGAACAGGCTTTTTGGACAGCCTTTTTTCTGGGAGCGGCTCGAAAGAAACAGAACAGGGCACGGCAGTACCCGAAGCTCCTTCAAACCTTATTATCTTTTTCCGTTCACCTTGCGTTTCTATGGGGAATCGACAAACCTCGGCGGCGTTGATACGGGTCCCCGGTCTCTTTCTAGACCCCGCTAGGCCTGTACTACCGAGGTAACCTCCGGAATCACCTTCTTGAGGTAATTCTCGACGCCGTTCTTGAGGGTCATGGTCGCCATCGGGCAGGATCCGCAGGCGCCCTTGAGCCGGACCTTTACGATTCCGTCGTCGGATACGGAAACGAGTTCGATATCCCCTCCGTCCGCCTGAAGGGAAGGGCGGACATCCTGTATGGCTTTCTGTACCTTTTCCTTGAGCATGCTATACCTCGATCTCGTGGATTCGGGGTGTCCAATTCGCGATGGGCTTCTTGGACACGCCATCGGCGATGCGCCCTATAGCCGGAAAGGCTGTAACCATACCGGGAGCCGCGCCCTATGTAGGTACAGTACTGATATACCGCGAGTCCGGTCAAGCCGGTGGGCTTTGTAGCACGGTTCCCTGCGCGTATGGTAGAATGCGGAACCGCCGTTCCGGGATTCGGTAGGGATCGAGGAGCGGCTGCACCCAATTCGGACGGTACGGGAGAAGGATGTTCTGATGGCCAGAACCGTCGTTTTCGTCAACCAGAAAGGCGGGGTCGGGAAAACCACCTCGGCCATAAACCTCGGAGCGTACCTGGCCCGGGCCGGAAAGCGCGTCCTCCTCGTGGATTTCGATCCTCAGTCGAACCTGACCAGCGGGGTAGGGGGCAAAACCGGTTCCCGGGGCATCTACGAGGTTCTCTCCGGGTCTCTGGCCTTGGCGGACGTGATCGTGCCGACGAAGGTGGAAAAGCTCGATCTGGCGCCTTCCTCGATCGAACTCTCGGGTGCGACGGTGGAGCTGGTGGACAAGCAAGACAGGAACGATTATCTCAAGCATGCCCTCGGTCCCGTCCAGGATCGGTATGACTTCATCCTGATCGACTGTCCTCCATCCCTGGGGGTTCTCACCCTGAACGGGCTCAACGCGGCGGATGAGGTCCTGATTCCTCTGCAGTGCGAGTACTTCGCCTTGGAGGGGCTCACCCTTATTCTCCAGACCGTCAGCCTCGTGCAGAAGAGCATGAATCCCCGTCTGCGGATCGGCGGGATCCTGTTCACCATGTATGATTCCCGTACCAAGCTGGCCCAGCAGGTGGTTCAGCAGGTCTCTCAGTACTTCAAGGATCGGGTCTTTCGGACCATCATCCCCCGAAACGTGCGGCTCTCGGAGGCCCCGTCCCACGGGCTTCCTGTATGTCTGTATGATCCGGACTGCGTAGGGGCCAAGAGCTACGAGCGCTTGGCCGAGGAGGTCCTTTCCCGTGGCTAAGTTCGGACTGGGCAAGGGGCTGGGAGCCCTGATCCCCGAGAGCGAGGTCGAGGTCCGCTTGGAGGCCCTGGAGGGCCGGGAAGGGGAGCACCGTCCCCTTGTGCCCGAGGGATTGCGGAGCGTGCCCCTGGGCAAGCTCGTTCCCAACCCCCTCCAACCCCGGAAGACCTTCGACGAGGCCGCCCTGGAGGAACTGGCCTCCTCGATACGCAGGCACGGGATCATCCAGCCTGTGATCGTGGAGGATTCCGGGGACGGGACCTACCTGATCGTGGCGGGCGAACGGCGCTTTAAGGCCGCGGAAAAAGCCGGACTCCGGGAAGTCCCCGTAGTGGTCCGATCCTTTACCCCCGAGAAGAAGCTGGAGATCGCCCTGATCGAAAATATCCAACGGGAGGATCTCAACCCCGTGGAGGAGGCCGAGGCGTACAAGGCCCTCATGGAAACCGCTCGGATTTCCCAGGAAGAGGTCGCCGAGAAGGTCGGGAAGAGCCGACCGGCGGTGGCCAATGCTTTGCGTCTTCTTAAGCTGCCCGCGGAGATGCTGGAAGCCCTGCGCCGGGGGGACCTGAGCCCCGGGCATGCCCGTGCCGTGCTTGCGGTGGGTTCCGACGATGACCGCTGGAGCCTCTTCCGGCGGATCCTGGCGGAAGGGCTCTCCGTCCGGGAGGCGGAAGCCCTAGCCGCGGATTTCAACGCGGGCAAGCGGCCTGCTCCGGCCCGCAAGCCGGAGACGGTCCGCAAGACCCTGGACCCGGACCTCCGGGACTTGGAACAGAAGCTCATCGGGTACTTCGGCACCAAGGTCCAGGTAAAAGGGGATTCGAAAAAGGGTTCCATCACCATCGAATACTTTTCCCTGGACGACCTGGAGCGGGTTTTCGATCTCATGACCGGCGGCAAGGCCTGACCGGTCCCCACGCGCCATGGCAGGATACCCTCGAGATCGACCCGTCCGCGCCCCCCGCAGGTTTCGCCTCCTTTGGGCCGCGGCATTCCTGGCCGCCTCGAGCCTGGCAAGCGCCGAGGGTCCCGGCACGCCGGACGAGTACCGCTGGGGGGTGGCGCCCGGCGCTGATTTTCGGGCGCTCCTGGAAAAACCGATCGTTACCGAGATGGAGGCGGAGCTTTGGAAAGATCCGGACAGCGGAGAGAGCCGAATAGCCGGGTGGTCCGAACTCCATGGAGTCTTCCAGGTTCCCTTCGAGGCCATGGTTCGCGTATTGACCGACTACGAGGGTCAGCCCCGGTATTCCCCCCGTCTTTTCTCCGCCCGGGTGGAGTCCCGGGAGGGAGGCCGCATCCGGGTCGCCCAGAACGTGGGGATGTCCATCCTGGGTATCAAGGTCCGGTACGACCTCGTACTGGAGTACGAGGAGGAGCACCTGCCGGACGGGGGCTTCGGTCAGCGCTCCCGCCTCCTGTCGAACCCCTCCGGCAACCTCTACGAATCCTTCTCGTCCTGGTACGTCCTGCCCGTGACCGTGGACGGGAAATCCTGCGTCTACATGCGGGGCTTTTCCCGGCCCGGGATCCGCAAGGCGTTTCCCGGCATGGCCGGGGCCATCCGGACCTTCACTCCCGGGGAGGTGAAGGACCTGCTGGAGCGGTATGTAAGGGAAGCGCGTAAGGGTGGACCGTGAACGGTGGACGGAAGCGGGAGGAACACGGCGGCCGCGTCCATCGCCCCAGCGTGAACATCCACCACTTTCTGCTTGCATTCCCGTCCACCGTCCACCGCCCACTGTTGACTGTCCTCCCCTTAGTTGCTAGGCTTTCTTCGTAGATAAGCACCGGGCGGGCCCCGACGGGCTGCGCGCCCCATCCCCCTATATC
>JAAYUR010000461.1 GCA_012517645.1 Treponema sp. | reverse complement strand
CCGCGTCCATGCCCCGATCTCCGGAGTCGTGAAGAAGATCGAGCCCCGCCTCCAGCCCAACAACGCCGAAGGCCCGGCCATCGTCATCGAGCCGGACGGGACGGGCGAGGTGGACTTCATGCCGATCCTGGACCCGTTCTCCTGCACCAAGGACCAGGCCCTTACCCGGATCCGGGAGGCGGGAATCGTGGGCATGGGCGGAGCGGGTTTCCCGGCCCACGTGAAGCTGGCCCCGCCCCCGAACAAGCCCATCGATGTGGTCATCGCGAACGCCGCGGAGTGCGAGCCCTATCTGACCATCGACGAGCGCCTCCTGGCCGAACGCCCCGGCGACGTGGTGGACGGCATGGCCATCCTCCTTAAGACCCTGGGCGTATCCAAGGGCGTGATCGGTCTGGAAGCCAACAAGGAGCACCTGGTTCCGGTTCTTGGCGAGGCGATCGCCGAACGGCGCCGGGAAGGGCAGGATATCTCCGTGGTCGTCCTGGAGACCAAGTATCCCCAGGGCGGCGAAAAGATGCTGATCACCGCCCTCACGGGCAAGGAAGTCCCCTCCGGCGGCTTGCCGATGGACGTGGGCTGCGTGGTCCAAAACGTCGGCACCCTGGTCGCGGTGGCGGACGCCTTCCTGAGGGGTCAGCCCCTGATCGAACGGGGCTTCACCATCACCGGCGGGGCCTGCAAGACCCCCAAGAACCTGGTGGTTCCCATCGGGACCCTGGTTTCGGACCTGGTGCCGGATACGGTGCAGGTGGACGATGAGAACCTTGCCCGGGTGGTGGCCGGCGGGCCCATGATGGGACCGGCGGTGCCCTCCTACGCCTTCCCGATCCAGAAGAACACCTCCGGCGTCCTTTTCATGGACAAGGCGGAGGCCCGGTACTTCCAGGAACAGCCCTGCATCCGCTGCGGGCGCTGCATGCGCGCCTGCTCCTGCCGGCTTTCCCCCGCCCTCCTCAACGAGGCCCTGAACGCCGGGGACCTGGAGGCCGCGGAGGCCATCGGGGTCCTGGACTGCATCGAATGCGGGACCTGCAGCTTCGTCTGCCCCTCCCGGATCCAGCTGGTCCAGCGTTTCCGGATCGGAAAGCAGCTCCTCCGCGCCAAGAAGCAGAAGGAGGCCCAACGTGCCCGCTAACTCCTTGCTCCTGTCCTCCAGTCCCCATATCTACAGCGGCGTGACCACCCGGCGGCTCATGCTGTCCGTGATCATCGCCCTGCTGCCCGCCTCGGTTTTCGGGGTGGTGCTCTACGGACTGCCCGCCCTGGGGGTCATTCTGACCTCCGTGGCCGCGTCGGTGCTGTCCGGGGCCGGGTTCCGGGCCCTGTTAAAGAGGGATATCCGGATCGGGGACCTCTCCGCGGTCGTCACCGGCCTGCTTCTGGCCCTGATCATCCCGCCCTCCACCCCCCTGTGGATGGTCGCCCTGGGAGCGGTCTTCGCCATCGTGGTGGCCAAGGAGTTCTTCGGCGGTCTCGGGGCCAACCCCTTCAATCCCGCCCTGGTGGGCCGGGCCATCATGATCATGAGCTTCCCCGCGGCCCTGACCACCTGGCACTCCCCCTTCGCCCCCATCGCGGACGCCTATACCACCGCCACGCCCCTAAACCTGTTGAAGATGGGGCAGAGCCTCTCGGACGTCGCGGCCTCGGTGGGAGCCTCCACCCCCCCCGAGCTCTACTGGAACCTCCTGATCGGGACCCGGGCGGGCTCCATAGGGGAAAGCTCCGTGATCCTTCTGCTCGCGGGCGCGGCCTTCCTCCTGATCATGGGCGTCATCGCCTGGGTGACTCCGGTCTTCATGCTGGGCTCCATCGCCCTGTTCTCCTGGATCCTGGGGGTGAACCCTCTGGTGGCGGTCATCTCCGGAGGAGCGGTCCTGGGCGCCTTCTTCATGGCCACGGATTACGCCTCCACCCCCATGACCCCCAAGGGCAAGGCCATCTTCGGCATCGGCGCCGGATTGGTGACCGTCCTGATCCGCCAGTTCGGCGGCTTCCCCGAGGGCGTCACGTACGGCATCCTCATCATGAACGCCTTCTCCCCCTTCCTGAACAAGCTGCGGGTTCCCAAGTACGGCTTCGTGAAGCCCGCCAAGCCCGCCAAGGAGGGATCCCGATGAAAGAAACCCTTAAGCTCGGCATCGTCCTGGCGTTGTTCGCCGCCGGGGCCTGCGTAGCCCTGGCCCTGGTGTACACGATCACGGGGCCGACTATCGAGGGACACGAGACCAAACAGCTGGAGCTGTCCCTGAAGGATCTCTTTCCGGCGGCGGATTCCTTCCGAGGCCTGGACGGAGACCTAAAACCCAAGGACACCACCGTCAAGTTCGACCAAACCTATGAGGTGACCCGGGCGGGCGCCCCCCTGGGCGTGGCCATCAAGGTCCGCGGCTCCAGCTACTGCGGGGACACCACCCTGCTGGTGGGAGTGGGCACGGATCGACGCATCACGGGGGTGAAGGTCCTGGACATCAAGGATACCCCCGGCCTGGGCGCCAACGCCAAGAGCCCGACGTACTTTGTGGACAAGAGCACCAAGACGACCTTCCCCGGACAGTTCGCCGGGAAACCCCTATCCGATCCCTTCGAGGTCAAGAAGGACGTCGTGGCCATCACCGCCAGCACCATCACCAGCAAGGCCCTGACCAACATGGTGAAACAGGCCGGCGCGGCCGCGCTCGAATACCTTGAGCGATCCGCCCAGGGAGGCAAATAGATGAAACGCCTCGCAGCCATTTTTGTAAAAGGCCTCGTGGCGGAGAATCCGCTTCTGATGCTTATGATCGGCCTGTGCTCCGCCCTGGCGGTAACCACCAGCGTGGAGAACGCCATCGGCATGGGTCTGGCCATGACCTTCGTGATCGTCTTCGCGGAGCTGGTGATCTCCCTGTTCCGCAACCTCATCCCCAACTCGGTGCGCATCCCGACCTTCATCATCGTGATCGCGGCGTTCACCACCATCATCGACCTCTCCATGAAGGCATATTTCCCCGAGCTGTCGAAGTCCCTGGGAGTCTTCATCCCCCTGATCGTGGTGAACTGCATCATCATGGGCCGGGTTGAAGCATTCGCCTCCAAGGAGAAGCCCTTGGACGCGGTGGCGGACGCCCTGGGCATGGGTCTGGGCTACACTTGGGTTCTGATGGGCATCGCGGCGTTCCGGGAGCTCCTGGGCAACGGGACCCTCCTTAACGCGCAGATCATGCCGGAAGCATTCCAGCCCATCCTCTTCTTCACCCTGCCTCCGGGAGGCTTCCTGGTATTCTCCCTCTTCATCTCCTTCAACATCTGGCTCAAGCGGGTCCTTGCCCGCGCCGACCGGGCCCCGGTCAAGGAGGCCGCATGAACCTAGCCAAGATCTTCATCTCAGCGTTCCTGATCGACAACATCGTCCTCATGCGATTCATCGCCCTGTGTCCCTTCATCGGGATGTCCGTGGACGTTCCCAAGTCCTTCGGGATGGGCTTGGCGGTGACCTTCGTGATGGTCATGGCCACCATCGTGACCTGGCCCCTGTACCATTTCGTGCTCATTCCCCTCAGGATCGGGTTCCTTCAGATCCTGGTCTTCATCCTGGTGATCGCCACCCTGGTACAGCTGGTGGAATTCTTCCTGAAGAAGCAGGTGCCCAGCCTGTACGGGTCCATGGGCATCTACCTGCCCCTGATCACCACGAACTGCGCCATCCTGGCGGTGACCTTCGACAACATCACCCGGGGCTTCAACCTGGTCGAGTCCGTGGTGTACGCCGTGGGCGTGGCCGCGGGCTTCCTGCTCTCGATGGTCCTGCTGGCGGGCATCCGGGAGCGGGTGCGAACCAGCCCCATCCCCGAGTTCCTGAAGGGTACGCCGATGCTCTTCGCCGCGACGAGCCTCCTGGCGGTGGCCTTCATGGGCTTCGCGGGCCTGGTGAAGTGAGGAGGATCCGATGAGCGCGATACTGATCACCCTGGGATTTTCCGCGATCCTCGCCTTCGCACTGGGCTTGGCTCTGGGGGTCTTCAAGAACATCTTCCATGTCGAGCAGGACCCCCGGGTGGCCCAGGTCCGGGACGCCCTGCCGGGAGTCAACTGCGGCGGCTGCGGCTTCCCCGGCTGCGACGGCTACGCCGCGGCGGTGGCCGCGGGCGCGGCCCCGGTGGACAAGTGCGCCCCCGGAGGCAAGTCGGTGGTGGAGATCCTGGCGGGCATCATGGGGGTCTCCGCCTCCAGCGAGGAGGTCGTGGCCGTCCTCCGCTGCCAAGGCAGCAAGGAAAAGGCCTCCCTCAAGGGCAACTACGTGGGCATCCCCCCCTGCCGGGCCGCGAAGCTCTCCGCGGGGGGCACCAAGACCTGCGCCTGGGGCTGCATGGGCTACGGGGACTGTACCCTGGTCTGCAAGTTCGACGCCCTGCACATGGGGGACGACGGCCTTCCCCACGTGAACTACGAAAACTGCACGGGCTGCGGGATGTGCGTAGCCGAGTGCCCCCAGGGTCTCTTCGCCCTGGTGCCCAAGGAGCGCAAGGGCTCCATCGTCCTGTGCCAGAACCGCAGCGTGGTGAAGCCCTCGGTTGCCAAGGCCTGCAAGGTCGGCTGCATCAAGTGCGAGATATGCGTGAAGAACTGCCCGGAGAAGTGCATAACCATGGAGAACGGGATCCCCGTGACGGACTACACCAAGTGCACCTCCTGCGGGGTCTGCGTGGCCAAGTGCCCCACCAAGTGCTACAAGATGCTGGAGGACGGGGTCATCCGCTTCGCCCCGGCAAAAACCGAGGAGCCCGCGCCCGTGGCGTAAGCCGCGGCGGCAGGCGGACGTTCGTCAACCTGCCGCCGACGTAACCCTGCGGGCTTCGTCGACTAGCGGTGCTCTTTCCCTGTACTACTCCGGCCGCCCCGAAGCGGGCGGCCGGTTTCTTTTCGGCGCGGACCCGGATTGCGCGGATCCTCATTTTTTCCTAACATAACCGGGACGGATCGCCGTCGGAGGGTTCCCATGGAATGGAGCGAGATACTTTCGGGCACGTTCATCACCACCCAAGTGGCCGCAGCCCGGCTGCTGGCGGCTCTCGTGGCGGGCGCGGCGATCGGCCTGGAGCGGGAAGCCCGGAGACAGACCGCGGGGCTCCGGACCCATATCCTGATCTGCCTGGGTTCCGCGCTGCTCATGCTCCTTTCCATTTGGATGCCCCAGACCCACATGGACATGAAGAACGGCGACCCCGGGCGAATCGCCGCCCAGGTGGTATCCGGCATCGGCTTCCTGGGGGCCGGGGCGTTCATCAAGATCGGGAACAACATGAAGGGGCTTACCACCGCGGCCTCCATCTGGGTGTCCGCGGCCCTGGGCCTGGCCATCGGGGCGGGACTCTGGATACCCGCCTTCTTCTCCCTGATCCTGGTGCTCGGCGTCCTCATCTTCCTGGAGCCCGTGGAGCGGCGCTTCTTCCCCTCCGAACGGTTCAAGCTTCTGCAGATCTGGTATGACGGGACGAGTATGGACCGGGCGGCGGTCTTCAACCTGCTGAAGAGCCGGGAGATCCCCATCCAGTCCGTGGACGCCTACCAATCGGTGAGGGAAAAACGCACTCGGCTGAATCTGCTGGTCAAGATTCCCGTGAACTCGGACCTGGAGAGCCTGTTCGCGGAAATCCGAAAGACCGGGAAGGTACTGAAGGTCCAGCTGCAGGAGAAGTACTGATTCCGACCGCGATCCCCGCCTAGGAGGCCGGATTTCCGGGCGACGCGATCCGGGCGGCTTCCCTCAGCTTGAGGTACTCCGTG
>JAAYUR010000377.1 GCA_012517645.1 Treponema sp. | reverse complement strand
GGAGTTTCCGGGGACCCGGCCGTAGCCAAACCCATGCAGAAACTGGCCGCCCTGGTCCTGTTGCAGGAACTCGAACGGGAGGGCCAAGCCGACCGGGAACGGAGGCTCCTGGCGGAAATCAGGGCCGACATCAACGACATCGCGGAGAGGATGGGAGTCCTGGCCATAAACGGAGCCGTACTCGCGGCGCGGTCCGGGGAGGCCGGACGGGGTTTCAAGATCGTCGTTGCGGAAATGCGCAACCTGGCATCCCAGATTGGGGAAAAGCTGTCGGATCTGGAGCGGAGGGGCAAGGGAGTCCGGCTGTAAGCGTCCGGACCCGTGCACGGACAGTCGTCCCCCCGGACCCCGATCCTCCCTGCCGAATCTTTTCCCCGTTTGTTCATTTCCTTATATAATCCTTTGTATCGCGCAGCCCCCGCGCGATTTCAGACACGGAGGAATCCATGGACATCCCCGCCTACGTGAAGCACGAGGGCCTGAAGGCTTGGGTAGCGCAGATCGCGGCCCTGTGTAAGCCCGACCGCATCCATTGGTGCGACGGTTCGGAGGAGGAGAACGACAGGATCTGCCGGGAAATGGTCGAGGCCGGCACCTTCATCCCCCTGAACCCCGAGAAAAGGCCCGGCAGCTTCCTGGTCCGGTCCGACCCGGGCGACGTTGCCCGGGTGGAGGACCGCACCTTCATCTGCTCCCGCCGCAAGGTGGAGGCGGGCCCCACGAACAACTGGAAGGACCCCAAGGAGATGAAGGCTATCCTGGCCGGACTCTTCGACGGATGCATGCGGGGTCGTACGATGTACGTAATCCCCTTCAGCATGGGTCCCCTGGGTTCCCCGCTTTCCCACATCGGTGTGGAGATCACCGATTCCGGCTACGTGGTGGCCAACATGCGCATCATGACCCGGATGGGCCGTCCGGCCCTGGAGGTCCTGGGCGACCACGGGGAGTTCGTACCCTGCGTCCATTCCGTGGGAGCCCCCCTGGCCCCGGGGCAGGAGGATGTGCCCTGGCCCTGCGACAAGGACCGGAAGTACATCGTCCATTTCCCGGAATCCAGGGAGATCTGGTCCTACGGATCCGGATACGGCGGAAACGCCCTCCTGGGCAAGAAATGCTTCGCCCTGCGCATCGCTTCGGTGATCGCCCGGGACCAGGGCTGGCTGGCGGAACACATGCTGATCCTGGGGGTCGAGTCGCCGGAGGGCGAAAAGACCTACGTGGCCGCCGCCTTCCCCAGCGCCTGCGGAAAGACAAATTTCGCCATGCTGATCCCCCCCGCGGCCTTCGAGGGCTGGAAGGTCACCACCGTGGGGGACGACATCGCCTGGCTCAAGCCGGACTCCACCGGCCAGGTCCGGGCCATCAACCCCGAGGCGGGGTACTTCGGAGTGGCCCCGGGGACCTCGGAAAAATCCAACCCCAACGCCATGGCCACTATCCGGTCCAACACGATCTTCACGAACGTAGCCCTGACCCCCGACGGCGACGTCTGGTGGGAGGGGATGACCAAGACCCCGCCGGAGGGCCTCATCGACTGGCAGGGCAAGCCCTGGGACCCGGCCTCCGGAAAACCCGCGGCCCATCCCAACGCCCGGTTCACGGCTCCGGCCCGGCAGTGCCCCTCCATCGATCCGGACTGGGAGAACCCCGCGGGGGTGCCGATCAAAGCCTTCGTCTTCGGCGGCCGC
>JAAYUR010000297.1 GCA_012517645.1 Treponema sp. | reverse complement strand
GCGCACGCAACCCCGGACCTTTGCTGAACCGGACCGCCCCGCGGAGCCGGCCTTCCGCGAGGATCTTCGCGAGCCGTAGTCCCCGCCATTCCCGGGGCAGATGCTCCAAGTCCACCTCTAGCCCCGGCCCGGCCGGGCTATACCGACGTAGCCGGAAGGGCTTCGTTGCCGTGAAGCACGTGGTGTCCGACAGTCGATCATCAAT
This sequence comes from Treponema sp., assembly GCA_012517645.1. GTDB lineage: Bacteria > Spirochaetota > Spirochaetia > Treponematales > UBA12059 > JAAYUR01. The sequence goes on along the minus strand of JAAYUR010000297.1, from coordinate 19,783 downwards.
TGGACACCCCGTGCTTCACGCCTAGTCCTCCAGGAACAGGCCCCCGCTCCCCAGGGACTCCGCCTTGGAGCCGAAGAACTGGCCCAGGGGCGAGCCGGCGGATGCCCACTTGAACAAGAGCAGGGACCGGCGCACGTAGGCAAGCCTGGCGGCCAGCCCCGGGGCTTCCGCCCGGTAGGTCCCGAAAAGGGCGGCCGTGGTCCGTCCGTCGGGAAGGGTCCCGGTCCCGACGCCCCGGTCGTGCAGGGCGGAGAGCTCCTGCAGGCGGAAGAGGGGCCGCTCCAGCTTGAACAAGGCCGCAAGGCAGTCGAAGAGGACGGGGGCCACGGCCTTCTTCTCGGGTATCCAGTCCGTGAACTTGGGTTCGCCTCCGGCATCCCGGGCAACCGCCCAGGCATCCAGCACGGGTCCCTGGGCCTTCAACTTGGCATAGGCGGCCTCGAAGGCGGGGAGGGCTTCCGTGTAGCGGCCGGCCAAGCCGGCTATGACCCGGGGGGCCCGGGCTTCCAGGGACTTTAGGCTGTCGTCCACCCAGGAAACCCGGAAATCCGCCAAGCTTTCCAGGGCTACCAAGTCCTCCTTGACGGATTCGCCCGGTTGTTGGGAGACGACCCGGCCGGGCTGGGCATAGCCCCGCTCGCCGGAATCGTCGGTGACCTCGACGCGTCCCTCCGCGCAGGTCACCAGCAGAGCGCCGTCCGGAATGGTGTTCACGATGAAGGTGGTGCCCCGGACCCCCAGGACGGCGCTGTCCGTGCCGACCTTGAATCGGCCGTCCGCGAGCTTCTCCACCTTCACGGCCACGGATCCGGCCAGGAGCTGGAGCACCGTCCGGCGGGCCTCGTCGTCCGCGAGGGCGGACTCGTAGTAGAAGGCCGTATTCTCCGCCAGTCGGATCTCCGCGCCCCCGGGGCTGCCGGGGGCGAGTTCCAGGGTGGCTCGGCTCTTCGGGCCCGTCTGGAGGACGTCGAAGTTCTCCACCGAGTCCCCGATGTCCACGGGCCGGGGTTCCGCCCCTCCCCGATGGAGGGTGACCGTACCCTCGGCATAGACGATTTCCCCGATCCGACGGCGGGTCTTGGGCGCGGATTCCGGGGCCGTCCCCGCCGGGACCGCGGAGGAGGTTCCCGAAGACGGGAGCACGGGAGCTTCCGCGGAGGGCCCCGGCCCGGCCACGTTCGCCCCGGAAGCCCCGGCGGCGCCGGAGGGCTGAGAGGCTCCGGCCGGTCCGGCGCCGGGAGCTTCGGGGGGTGCGGACACGGCCCCGGGTTCCCGGGCGGCCGGGGCGGGAGGAACCGGGGCGTCCGAACGGGGGCCGCAGCTCGAGAGGATCAGGGCCGCTCCGGCAAGGAACGCGAGGATCGATATTCGCAGGATTTTCATGAGGTCCTCCGGGGCAAGCAAGGTGACCGAGCCTGGCGCTGGAATTCCCGACCCTTTATAGTATATAACACTTTTTACACCGGAGTCGGTAAAATACCGTTTTCACGCCCGAGGTTCCCGCGCGAACCTGGCGTATATCTCCAGGAGGACTGTGCCATGAAGAAACTCCTCGTCTTGGCGATCCTGCTCCCGATTGCCCTGTTGGGTTGCGTCAGCGCGCCGCCGGACAAGGCCCCGGAGCCCCAGCGCAAGGAGCGGATCGAAACCGTCCGGGTGCCGGTTCTGATCAAGGAAGACTCCTACTTCGCCGACGGGATCCTGGACCGGACCGTCAGCTATACCTACGACTCGGCCCTCAAGCTCCTTCTGGAGAAGCGGGTCCAAGAGCCGTCCCGGGCCGAGCCTACGGAACGGTCGGTCTATGAATACTCCGGAACCGTTCCGACATCCGTCTCCCTCTTCGACTACGAGGGCAAGCTCAGGACGCGCACGGAGTTCAAGGTCGACGCCTCGGGCCGGGTCATCCAGGAGACCGTCGCCGACTCCAAGGGGAATCCCCAATCTTCGGTGCGGTACGAATACGACGCCTCGGGGCTTCGCACCAGCCGCAGGGTATACAACGGGGCCGGAGCGCTTCTGGCGATTTCGGAGTACTCGTACACGGCGGGACGTCTGGCCGTGGTTATCCTCAAGGATTCCGCCGAGGGCCCCGCGGGACGGGTGGAGCATGAATACGACTCCGCGGGCAGGCTCGTTCTCCGGATCACCTTCGACCCCGCGGGGGCCGTGGCCCAGAGGGAGCGCTTCGTGTATGACGGGGACTTCCTGGCCGAGGAGCGTTTGGAGCGCGGAGACGGCCGGGTGGAACGCCGTAGGGTCTACGAGAAGGGTCCCGAGGGAGCCCCGGCGAAATCCACCCTGTACGACGCTTCGGGCCGGATCCGGGACATCCGCGTCTTCGAATACGGGTTCCGCACCGAAGAACGGACCGTGGTCTACTACGAATGATCCGGAGGAACGGAATGAACAGAACGTCTAGAATCCTTGCGCTGGCGGTCCTGCTTGTCGGGACAGCCTCCACGGCGTTCGCGGACGAGATGACCTTCATCTACCGCCGCATATACCAGCAGTCCGAAACCCTCCGTCAGAAGGAGGCCGCGGCCCTGGCGGTCGCCTCCAAGGATGATCCCGGAACCGCCGCGGTCCTGGAATACATCTTGGATGACCTTCTGAAATCCGGCCCCGAAGTGGCGAAGGGGTCCCAGGACCGGCAGACCTGGAACGGTCTGGTCCGGACGATCATCGGAGCCCTGGGCACGGCGAGATACGTAGAGGCCGCCCCCCTGGCCTGGGACGCGTTCAACCAGAGCGAAGATCCCCTGACCCGGGCGGAGGCCCTGATGGCCCTCGGAAGCATGCGGGCCCTGGAATACGCGGAACGGATATCCCTGGTGCTGCGTAACCTGAACTTCGAGCCCGTCCGGGACCGTGAGGCCGGGGAGAAGGTGGCCTTCGGCGCCATCCTGGCTCTGGAGAAGCTCCGGGACCCCGTGGGCTTCGGCCCGGTCTTTTTCGCCTCCGAGGGCTGGTACAGCCGGCGCGTCCGGGACCAGGCGCTTCGCAGCCTGCCCCTCCTCGCGGAGGATCCCACCGAACCGGTCCGCGCCCTCCTGGCCGAGGAATCCCTGGACCGAAAGCTCAAGGCCTTCGATCTCCACGCGGCCTCCAAGGCTCCGAACGAAAAGAAGATCGAGATCGCTCGGCTGGCCCTCCAGAAAGGGATCGAGATCAAGGCCCGGGACCGTGCGGAGGGAACCAAGCTCAGGGATCTCCGCATCCGGGGCCTTCGCGCCCTGGTGGCCCTGAAGGCCGGGGGAGGGTCCTCCACGGACTGGATCCGGGAAGCCTTCAAGCTCGGAGAGATCGACGAGCGTCTGCTGGCCCTCCAGGCCCTGGGTACGGACGCGTCCGACCCGTCCGCGCGGGCCCTGGCGGAGATACTCCTGGACCTGGACGGACAGCAGCGAGCGGGCATATCCGACGAGGTCCGCAACCGTATCGCCGCAGCGGCCATCCAGTACGCCGGGGCCACCCGGAACCGCCTGGTCCGTCCCGCCCTTACGGCGATCACGCTGAACGAAAAATGGTCCAATTCCCTGATCCGGGCGGCCCAGGAGGCCCTAAAGGAAATTCCATGAACGGCACTTCCGCCGAACCCTTCGCGGCCCGCCGAGGCCGGATAGCAGCCTGGCTCAAAGAGCGGGGAATCGCCGCCGCGGTCTTCGAGGACCGGGAGGGCCGAAGGGACCCGACGGTCCGGTACCTTACGGGCCAGCCCGGGGACTCCCTGCTCCTGGTAACGGCCGAGGGCCGGGGAATCCTGGTCTCCTGGGACGTCAATATGGCCCAAGCCCTGGCCCGGGCCGACGAGATCCTGGCCTACGGGGACTTCGAGCGGAAACCCGTGCGGGCCGTCCTGGGCGTCCTGGCCCGGGAGGGCATCCGCCCCGGCGCCCAGGTGGAGCTCCCCTCCACCCTGGCCTACCCGGAATACATCCGCTACGCGGAAGAGGGTGGGGACTTCGACTTCCTCTGTCGGGAAGACGGTGCGGACGAATTCGCCCGGGGACTCCGGGCAGTCAAGGATTCGGCGGAAACGGAGGTCTACCGCCGCGCCTCGGCCATAACGGACGAACTGATCGACGCCCTTGAGGCGGGGGTCCGGAACGGAAGCCTTTCCTCCGAGGTCGACGCGGCGCTCTTCCTGGAACGGGAGAGCCGGACCCGGGGCTGCGAGGGCATGGGGTTCGAAACCCTGGCCGCCGGACCGGCCCGGTCCTTCGGGATCCACGCCTTTCCGCCCTGCACTTCCGGCGCCTTCGGAACCGGGGGGCTTTCCATCCTGGATTTCGGCGTCCGCCTCGAAGGCTACACCACGGACGTGACCATGACCTTCGTCCGGGGGAAGCCATCCTCCCGGCAGGAGCGGATGATCTCCCTGGTAGAGGAAGCCTACAGGGAGGCCGCGGCCATGCTGCGTCCGGGGATTCCCAGCATCCAGGTCGCCCGGCGGGTGGACGAGCTGTTCGCGGACCAAGGGTTCAAGATGCCCCATGCCCTGGGACACGGGATCGGGCTGGAGGCCCACGAAGCCCCGGCTCTGCGCAACCGGGACGACAACACATGGGTCCTGGCCCCGGGACACGTGGTAACCCTGGAGCCGGGGCTCTACGACCCGGAAGCCGGAGGCGTGCGCCTGGAGAACGATTTCCTGATCGGTCCGGGAGGAGCGGAGGCCCTGACCCGCTCCCGCATCGTGCGGCTGTGAGGCTTCGCCTCCGGAAAGGGAATCCCCGAATCACCCAGTCAGGGCGGATCCTGGCGGTTCACAAGGCCCTCTTCGTGGATCGTCCCTTGCTGTCCCTTGCGGCCGCCGCCGCGGTCTACGTCTTCATCGTGCTGGCCTTCGGCCTGCGCCTGGAGATTTCCAGCAATTATTTCGTCCTTCTGCCGGTCCTGGCCGCCGCCCTCGGCTACGGCCTGTTCGGGGGCCTTCTGGCGGGCGCCCTGGGCCTGCCGGCGAACCTGGCCCTCTTCGCCCTGCTCGGGCGTCCCGACTTCTCCCCGGCCAGCAAGTTCATCGCGGAACTCTCCGGCCTCCTGGTCGGGGGAGCCTCGGGCTACCTGGCCGAGTACTTCCGCCGGCTCCAGGACGAGATCGCCCGGCGGATCCGGACCGAGGAATCCCTGCGCAAGGCCCTGGAGGAAAAGGAAGCCCTGCTCCTGGAGCTGAACCATCGGGTCAAGAACAACCTGAACGTGATCAAGAGCCTGATCCAGCTCCAGAGGAACCGGTCCGAAAATCCGGAGTTCCGGGATGCCGCGGACCGGCTGCTGGCCCGGGTCTTCGCGATCGCCCGGGCCCATGACCGTATGTTCGGAGAGGCTGAACCCGCGGAGATCGACCCCGTTGAGTACCTTGAGGACATCCTGGCGGTCTATGACTCCGAGGCGGGGCTGGGTCCCCGGATCGAAGCGACCGTCCGCTCCGAAGGACTCCGCCTTCCCGCGGAGACGGCGGTCCCCCTGGGACTGATCCTGAACGAGGCGGTGGCCAACGCCTGGAAATACGGCGCGAGGCCTACGGGCGGGGCCATCCGGGTATCCTTGGACCGGGTCGGAGACTCCTGGGTCCTGGAGGTCCGGGACGAGGGACCCGGATTCAACCCGGATACCCCCGACGGACCGGCGCGCGCAGGCGGCCTGGGAGTCCGGATCATCCGGAGCCTGGCGGCCCGGCTGGGAGGTGCGGTTTCCTGGTCCCGGGACGGGGGGACGCGGTTCCTGTTGGAGTTTCCCGCCGATCCCCGGTCTCCCCGGGCGGGCCGCGGCGTACGGGATTCCCAGAACGATCCGTCACCCTGACCCGGCGGCTTGATACATCCGAATCCTTAGAGAAAGATCACGTTGCCGACCCGCCTCCTAAAGGCTATAATCCATCCGCGCCCGGAAAGGAATGCCATGGCCGCCGCGTACATCATGGAGAACGACCAGGAGAGCCGCCGACTGGAGATGAAGACCGACGTTCGGGTCGTACAGGACCAGGCCCGGAGGGCGGGCCTGGGGCCGGGCATGCGGGCATTGGACGCCTTCTGCGGCCCCGGGGTTACCTCCGCCGCCCTGGCGGAGATCGTCGGAGAAGAGGGGGCCGTGGTCGGCTTCGATATCTCCGAACAGCGGATACGCCGGGCCCGGGAACTGAACGAGGGGAACCGGACCGAATTCCATGTCCGGGACGCGCTTTCCCCCCTGGACGACCTGGGGACCTTCGACTTCATCTGGGTGCGCTTCGCCCTGGAGTACTACCGGGCGGAAAGCTTCGACATCGTGCGGAACCTCAGCGCCGTCCTTCGCGAGGGCGGGATCCTCTGCTTGGTGGACCTGGACTACAACTGCCTATCCCACTACGGCATGACCGAACGCCTGGAGACCGCCCTCCGGCACGCTGCCCGGGCTCTGGAAAGCCGGGAAAACTTCGACCCCTACGCGGGCCGCAAGCTGTACTCCCATCTGTATCGGCTGGGATTCCAGGACATCCGGGTGGAGGCGGGAGCCCACCACCTGGTCTACGGCCCCCTGCGGGCTCTGGACGAGTACAACTGGATGAAGAAGCTGGAAATCCTGGGAGCCCGTGTCGGAGGGGATCTTCCGGGCTACGAGGATCCGGATGAGTTCCGCGAGGACTTTCTCGCCTTCTTCCGGGATCCCGGACGCTTCAGCTACACTCCCGTCCTGGCCGCCTGGGGCCGGAGGCCGCCCGCCCGGGACTAAAGGGGAACCGCTTCGGCGATCCCGGATCCCAGATCGCGATCCATTCGTCCCGCGGCCACAAGCTCGGAACCGGAGACGGCCGCGGGCGGCGGAATCGCGGCGCCCGGCGCCCGGGAGGTTTCCTTCGGAGCCGGGCCGCCCCCCGGAACCGCGGGGGCCCCGGGAACGGAAACCCGTCCCTTCGCGATGGCCCGCAGCAGGGTTTCGATGACCGTCTGGTCCAGGTGCCGGCCCCCTTCCTGCTTCAAGGTCTCCACGGCCTCCTCGAACCGCAAGGGCTCATGGTAATGCCGCTTGGCGGTGATGGCCTCGAAGAAATCCGCCACCGCCAGGATCCTCGCGCCCAGGGGGATCTCGTCTCCCCGAAGCCCCCGGGGATACCCGGTGCCGTCCAGCCGTTCATGGTGGGATCCCGCTATGAAGGGGACTTGCTGGTAGGCCCCGGCGAAATTGATCCGGCTCAGGATGTCCTGAGTCTTGACCACATGGGTCTTGATCTCCTCCCTCTGCTTTCCCGTGAGGGGTCCGCTCTTCTTCAGGATCGAATCCTTGATCCCGATCTTGCCGTAGTCGTGGAGCTGGGCGGCGACCCGGATCACCTCCGTGAACTCCCCGGGCATGTTCATCTCCTCGCAGATCGCGATGGCGTACTCGGTGACCCGTTCCGAGTGGCCCGCGGTCAGGCTGTCCCGGGCGTCGATGCTGGCCGCCAGGGTCCGCAGGATGGACCGGAACTGCCGCTCCCGCTCCACGGCGAAAAACGCCGAGTTCAGGGTCAGGCCGATCTCCGGGGCGATCCCCATGAGTAGGTTGATGTCGCTCTCCAACAAGGGCCGCTTGCTCTGGAGGTTGTCCACCGCAAGGACACCCAGACACTGGTCCTCGAAGAGGATGGGACAGCAGATGAAGGACTTGGATCCCAGCCTCCGCAGGAACTCCAGGCTGTGGGGGGAGATATCGCTCTCGATCTGGCTCACGTCGTTGATCAGGAAGGGCCTGCGCTCCCGGTAGCACAGGACGAAGACGCCCCGGGAATCGGGCTTGAAGAGGCTGAACCGCGCGGCCCGCACTTCCCGGTACAGCTCATCGGTATACCCGAATCCTGCCCGGTAGACCAGGTTGCGCTTTTCCTCGTCCGCAAGCAGGATGATCCCCCGGTCATAGTCCCCCCGCTGGCTTAGAATCTCCATCACCTTGTCCAGCATCGCGTCGATATCCGTGGACGCCGAAAGGACGTGGCCGATCTCCTTGCCCATCAGGGCGTTGTTGTACACCCGCTCGAAATCCTCGAAGCTCCGCTCCGTGGTCAGTCTCTGGTGCTCGATGACCGAGTTCAGTTCCCGGAATTCCACCTGCTCCTTGACCAGGGTGAGTGCCAGGAGGACCGAGGACAAAACCGCGGCGGTCTCCATGAACTCCGCCCCTCCCCGGTATCCCGCGGCGACGGCCAGGATCGGGACGCCCGAGGCCAAAAGGCCCAGCCGGATCATCCGGAGCACGGCGGACGCGGAGTTTTCCCAGGAGATCCGGTAGCGGCAGGCCTTTCCGCCCTTAAAGATGCATTCGGGATGCTCGATGCCGGGCTTTCGGCTGTTGAACCCGGACAGGATCGCCTCGAAATAGCCGATCCGGTTCTCGCACTGGTAGGGTTTCTCCCGGACACCCTCCCGGGGGGTCACCACCAGCTCGATCTCCTTTTTCCCCAGGCTCCGGGCCTCGAACAAGGTGGATCGCGTCAGGCCTCCCGCGAGCTTCCCGATCAGTTCGAAGGCCTTGCCGGGATTCGACAGGCCCAGGACGTAATGGTAGAAGCGGCCGAGCCCCTCCGGAGAGGCGCTGTACCGTCCGGCTTCCCGGGCGATGCCGGGCTCCCCGGTGGCCTTGACGACACCCTCGTAGAAGAGGTCCACCTGGGATTGGGTGAACCAGTGTCCCTCGTCCTCCGCTTGATGCTGCGCCATCCCCGCCCCGGAGAGCAGGGCCGAGGCGTCCACGAAGGGATACCTCCTCTTAAGGAGTTTCAGGTAGGTGGAGATGATCTTGCTGTTGTAGAGCGGCTCGTCGTCAGTCCGAACCGGCCCGTCGTTCCTCTTGTTCACGGCAGGATCTCCTGAAGGTGTCGCGGACGGACTCGAAATAGGCGTCCGAATACGCGGTATTCAATACCCAAAGAGCGTAGGTTTTTTCATAGGGCACCGAATACCTGTCCAGGTACTCCCGGGGGTAGACCAGGACGGGCGGATGCCCGTCAGGGTACGCGCCCCGAAGGGCATCCAGGGCCGAGAACAGGGCGGCGGCGGAAAGGCGCTCGGAATCCAGGACCAGGACATGCATACAGCTGGTGAGGTTCGACAGGTTGAGGCCCAGGTCCGACACGGTAACCTGGATGACCGCGGCCAGGGCGCCTCCGCTTCGAAGGCTAAAGACCTGGCGCTCCCGCCGGAAGCCTTCCCGCCTGTACTCCCCGGAAAGCTCCGCGTCCGATCCGTCCAGCCTCCTCAGGGCCAGGGCGTCCAGGGTCAGGCCTCCGGATCGCGACTCGTACCAGCGTCCCAGCTCCTGAAGATCCTCCGGGCGGGCGGGGAAGAGCTGGAATCCTTCCGCGGCGGCCCCCTCCAATTCCGGCAGGCTCAGGTAGGCGAAGGTGTCCACCGAGGAGCCCTTGGGGTCGGCGATGTCCTTGGCCGCGTTCCCGAAGACCCGGGCGGGAAAGCGGTTTTCCGGGCGGAAATAGCACATCAGGTAGTCCATCCGGGCTCTCGGGTGGAGGTGGAAATCGTTGGTGAATCGGCCCGCCTCGTCCAGGACGCTGACCCCCGCGCCGCCGTACCCGTCCCGGGAGGCCGCGTGATGCTGGATCAGCCAGGAATCGGGGTAGAACCTCAGCATGGACATGTGCCCGAAGATCCGTCCCTTGTCCCGGAAGAAGAAGTGTCGGGCTATGGTCGGGCTGTCCTCGTAGAGCTTCCGGTAGGTGCGGCAGAACTCGTCCTTGTGGGCCTGGAGGGAGAGGTACTTGGAGGGGTAGATGAACCCCGACTCGAAAAAGAAGCTCCAGAGCTCGTCCATCTCCACCGGCCCGCATACGGACAGGCGTCCGTCGATGGCGGAATGGACCGCGGAGGAGAGCCGGACCTGGTCCCGGGCTTCCAGATCCAGGAAGACCAGGCCGCATCGGGCCGTCCGGCGCCCGTCGGATTTTTCCAGCAGGTTCACGTAGAGAACCTGGGCCCGGCAGGCCGCAAGCACGCTCCCCGCCAGCTCCACGCTCAGGTCCTCGATGATCAGGCCCGGGATGAGAGAGGACCGCTCGAAGAACTCCTCCACGCAGACCCCCATGCCCGAGAGGTTTTCCGCCCTGAGGTATTCCGTGCGGCCCGAGAGGGGATGGACGAACCGCACCGTGGGCGAAGGAGAGAGCTCCTGCCGGTGGCTCCGGTGCTTGCGGGGAGGATAGCGCTGGAGATTCGAGCGGCTCGGGAAGAGGGCCAATCGGGCTCCCGGAGGGCCGGGGGCCTTTTTCAGGACCGAGCATTCGCCGCTGAACAAGAGCTCGCCGTCCCGGAAGAGCAGAAGAGTGACCGGCTGGGCCGGATTCAGCCAGTTCCGGGAAGGCGAGGATCCATCGTCCAGGGTCACGCCCAGGCTGACGCCGTTGAAATCCTCCAGGGTTCCTTCCCAGGTGACTCCGGATTGCAGAATCCGAGCTCGTACTCCCTCGCAGACGTACCGCTCCTGGGCCCGGACGCTCTCCTGGACGCCCGGCTGAGGGAGGCGGACCCGGATCCCCGCCTCGTCCACGCTCGTCGCCTCCGCGGGGACGGAGGCGTGGACCCGTCCGTCGCTGATGAGGATGCTTGTACAGGAATATTCCGCCAGCTTTTCCGGCCCGGGACCCTTGGCAGCCCAGCGGCAGGAGAGGGTCTGTCCGTCGCTGGGCTCGGGAAGCGCCTTAAGGAAGAACCCGGTTCCGCAGTCCGGACGCTCGAAGCGGACATAGACGCCGCCTTCCCGGAAATGGGCGGCGTTCAGGAGGTTCGCCAGGTCCCGGTGCTTGATCCGGCGCCCGCCCCGGAGGTTCTCGGCACCGGATTCCCCGGCCCGGCCCCCGGATCTATCGGGGGGATCGAAGGAGAGGAAGGCGGACGAGGAGCCCAAGCCGCCGCCGTCATGCATGGCGGACCTCGGAGAGGCGCTCGGGGCTCCGGTCATAACCCATCGGCGGTTCCTGGAATGGTCATACATTTCGCTTCCTGTTCATGATCGGCGGAAACGGCCCGGGGCAATACAGGAACCGATGGGTCGAGCCCCTCCTTGACGTGATTCGCGGCGTTCGGCATTCTATAATCGTTAACCAGATATATCCGCTCTAGTTAACCAAGACTCGGCAAGGGGCAACGGCCATCACGGATCACGGGAACCGCGAAGACAAACTCATCCTGGAACGCTTGCGGCAGGCGGAGGGCTCCGTATCCGGACAAGCCCTTGCCCGGGAACTCGGGATCAGCCGGGTAGCCCTGTGGAAACGCATCGAGGGCTTGAAGGCCTGGGGGTACACGATCGAGGCGGGCCGGAGAGGGTATGCCCTGGTCCGGGACGACGGGCTTTGCCCGGCCGATCTTCCGCTCCCGGTCCGGGTCCTGCCCAGGGCGTCCTCCACCATGGACGCGGCCCGGGACTGGGGATTCTCGGGCGCCCCTTCCGGGGCGGCCGTGCTGGCCTTGCGACAGAGCGCCGGCCGGGGGCGCGGAGGCCGGGCTTGGGAAAGCCCGGGCGGAGGTCTCTACCTGTCCCTGGTCCTGCGCTCCCCTCTGCCGGCGGTTTTCGGGGGCGCCCTGGTCCTGGAGACCGCCCGGTCCCTTCTGGAGGTCCTGGGGGCATCCGGGGTCCGGGGAGCCTCCTTCCGCTGGCCCAACGACATAAACGCGGGACCCCGAAAACTCGGGGGTATCCTCCTGGAATCCTTCGGGGACCTGGACCGGCCGGACTTCTATGTCCTCGGGATCGGGCTTAACACCGTCCCCGTCGAGATCCCGGGACGGACGTCCGCCGGTCTCGAAGACCTGGCCGATCATGCTCCCCGGAGGCGCGACCTGGCCGCGAGCCTGGCCGATCGCCTCCGAGCCTGGTGCGCCCGCCCGGACACGCATCCCAGGCGCTGGGCGGCCCTGGTTCCGGATCCCCGCAGGCCGGCCCGGGCGGAGCTCTGGAACGGCCGGATCCGGAAGCTCCGCCCCCGGGGCTTTACGGCCCGGGGTGAGCTGTCCTGCTCCGGCCCCGCGCTGGCCTACGGGGAATGCCGTAAAATGACGTACGAAGGAGAGGAACCTTGAAATCCCCGAAAATGAACCTCGCGGCCTCCGCCCTCTTCGCGGCCCTTATCTCCGCGGGAGCCCTGTTCTCCATTCCCCTCCCGCCGCCCCTGCCTCCCGTATCCCCGGCGGTCTTCTTCGTCCTCCTTTCGGGCCTGATCCTGGGCCCCGCCGGTGCGGGGGCGTCCGCGGGGATCTACCTGCTCCTGGGCTCCCTGGGGCTGCCGGTCTTCGCCAACGGTGCGGGAGGCCTGGGTCATTTCCTGGGGCCCACGGGGGGCTTCCTGCTGGGGTACCTTGCCGCGGCCGTGACCACCGGTGTCCTGGCGGATCGGAAGACCTGGGGGCCGGGGCGGGCCTTCCTGGCGGCCGGAGCCGGGGTCCTGGCCCTCTACGCCCTGGGCCTCCCCTGGATGCGGAGAGTCCTGGCCGCGAAGGTGGCCACCCTGGGCGCCGCCGCGGTACTCATGGCCCCCTACTTCATCGGGGACCTCGTCAAGGCGGCGGCCGCAGCCCTCCTCCTCCGGGCCCTGAAACCGGTCCTGGAACGGCAGTTCCCCCGGGAGGAACCGTGAGACTGGAAGCCCGGGGCCTAGTCCGGGTCTTTCCGGACGGGACCCGAGCCCTGGACGGGGCGGACCTGGAGATCCGGACCCCCTGCTTCATGGTCCTGTCCGGACCCAACGGAAGCGGGAAGACCGTCCTGGTCCGTCATTTCGTGGGTCTGGAACGGCCCCAGGCCGGGATCGCCCTGGCGGACGGCGTCCCTGTCGAGGAGAACTTGGCGGATACCCGGCGTCGAGTGGGCTTCGTGTTCCAGGAGCCGGAACACCAGATATTGGGGATCACCGCGGGGGAGGACGTCGAGTTCGGGATCCGCAGGCGAGTCCCGGACCGTCGGGAGCGCCGCCGCCGGGCTTCCTCGGCCCTAAAAGCCGTCGGCCTTGCCGGAGCGGAGGACAAGTTGGCCTCCGCCCTTTCGGGTGGGCAGAAGCGGCGCCTGGCCGTGGCCTCCGCCCTGGCCTCGGATCCCGAGCTGGTCATCCTGGACGAGCCCTTCAACGGCCTGGATCCCGCGGGCGCCTCCGGACTTCTGAGGATGCTCCTGGACCTGCGAGACCGGGGGGTGGGGATCCTTGTGGTGACCCACGACCTGGAGAAATGCCTGGCCCACGCGGACCGCCTGGCGGTCCTCGTCTCCGGCCGGGTCGCAGCGGACGGGACGCCCCGGGAACTCTGGGACCGGCTTCCCGACCTGGGCCTGCGCAGGCCACCGGGAGGGCCCGAAAGGCTCGGGGAGATGACATGGCTGGGCTGAGCGCCGGGGAAGCCCCGGGCGAATCGGGGCCGCTCGACGCACCGAAACGCGCGGTGCCTTCGGACTATCGCGCCCGCTTGGTCCTGTACCTCGCCCTCCAGGCTGCCGTCTTCCTGGTCCCGGGTCCGGGCGTCCTCCTGCCCGCGACGGTCATCGCGGCCCTGGGCATACGGGCGGGGATTGACTGGCGGAGATGGCTGGTCCGGCTTAGGGCCTTGCTGGGGATCGTCCTGCTTCCCGCCCTGGCGGGGCTCCCGGAAGCCCTGGCCGCCCGGGCGCAGGGGACAGCGGCCTTCCTTGCGGCCTGGGAGCCGGGACTGCGACGGAGCCTTACGTTCCTGCTGGTCCTGGCCTCCGCAGAATGGCTCTCCCGGACCTCCCGGGTGGACGAGATCCGGGAAGCCCTGGAAAGCCTATTGAAGCCCCTGGGGTCTTGGGGCGGGAGGGCGGCCCTCGCGGCGGCCCTGACCCTCGGATTCCTGCCCTGGGCGCGGTACGAGCTGGCCCGGGCGGATGAGGCCGCCCGGCTCCGGGGCTCGGATCCCCGGACCGGTCCCCTGCGTCACCTGGCCGGCCTGGGGGTACCCCTTACGGTGCGGCTTCTGGAAAAATCCCGTCTAAGCTCGGAGGCCCTGGCCTTGCGGGATGCGGATCCGGACGGCGTAGCCGCCGCCGGGGGGGACGAACTCCTCGACAACGCCGCCGATCTGGGCGGCCAGGGCGGGCACCAGAACCCGGCCTAGGCCCTGTCTGATATCCGTCCCCTTGGGCAGCCCCACGCCGTCGTCCTCGACCCCGGCCAGGACGGAGCCGTCCTTGTCACGCCGGAGGATCACCCGCACCACACCCGTACGGTTGTCCGGGAAGGCGTGCTTGATCGCGTTGACGACCAGCTCGTTCACCGCCATCCCCAGAGGATAGAGCTTACGGGATTCCAAGGGGATTTCCTCCAGCTCCGTGCGGATGTCCACCCGCTCCGGATCCGGCACCAGACAACGGAGCTCCTCGACCAATTCCTCCAGGTATTCGCCCCCGGGAAGAACCCCGAAATCCTGGGCCCGGGACAGCCGATCGTAGAGCCGGGACAATCCTTCCACCCGGTTGCGGGCTTCCAGAAGGGTCCTCCGTTCGTAACTATGCTCGGGCAGACGGTCGGCCTGGAGGGAAAGGTAGGCTCCCAGGACCGCGACATCGTTCTTGACCCGGTGCTGGACCTCCCGGAGAAGGATCTCCTTTTCCGCCAGCCGGGTCCTGAGATCGTCCTCGCATCGGGACCTGGAGGTCGGCCTTCCCACTTTTCGAGCTGATGTGCCGCTCGAACGTTCCAAGTCCCTCTCTTGCGGTCGAGGAGCGCCCCCGTGGACACTATCGGTTCCCATTCCACCTCCCGGTGGCACGTCTTTTAAATTCTTGGTGCCATAATTTGCAAAGATGATTGATTCTATACACAGAAATCCTGGTAGGCGCAAGCACAATTTCTTTAAAAATTCCATAATCGAGGATTTGTTTATTGTTCTCGTAATCAAATAGCCCGCCGACTCGGGGGATTCCCTGCGCAAGGCCTCCCTATCGCCCTTGCCAGGGAACCCCGGAAGCCCTAAAGTTAGGAGGACAGGAGTAGCCGATGCGCCTATCTCGCTTCCTTGCGACCGGGATGATCCTGCTGGCCGCCGTCGCGGCCTCCGCGCAAACCCGCCGGGTCGCCGTCCTTCCCTTCGACAACGACGGACTCGCGGCGAGCGACGTCCGCGGCCTGACCCTCTTTTTCGAGACGGCCCTGCAGAACACCAAGCTCTGCGAGATCGTGGAGCAGACCAAGGTCGAGGAGATCCTGAAGGCCCACCAGTTCGTCCTGGCGGACTTCAACGACCCGGCCAAGGCCATTGCCATCGGTAAACTCGTGCCCGCGAACACCATCGCCCTGGGGGCCGCGGGCAAGCTCGGCGGCCGCCCCTACCTGAACGTCAAGCTTATCGACCTGGTGAGCGGCACCATCGTGGCCGCCCGAAACGTGACCGCCGCCAGCGTAGAGGCCCTGACCTCGGAACTGAACGCCCTGGCCGCAGGGATCCTGGGCAGTCCCTCCTCTTCCCTGGCCTCCCCTCCGGAAGCCTACCGGCCCGGCCCCCCCGTACCCCTGACGGCGGTGCCGAGGGTGGCCCGATCCCAGCTCTCCATGTTCGAAAGCGGCCCCGGCATTCCTCCGGTCGAGTCCAGGATCTACGCCGTGACCTTCTTCACCGCCTACACCCGCTTCATCAATTGGGACCTCTTCCTGGAGTTTTCCGCTCCTGTTTCCCAGAACATGTCCCTGCCCGTGGACGCGACCATACTCCGCTCCAACGGCACAGTGCTTACGGTCCAGAGCCTCACCGCGGAACTCAGAGCCGGATGGAGCTGGTTCCGGATGTGGAACGGCTGGGGGGCTCCCAACCCGTACAATTGGGCTCCCGACACCTACACCCTCCGGGTGACGATGGGGGGAGTGCCCGTGGCGACGACGACCTTCGTGGTACGGTAGACTCCAAGAAGGCACGAGGAACCGGGCGTACGGCGGCCGCTTGCGGCGGAACTCGAAACGACTACACTTGAAGACGACTAATCCGGGCCCGCCCCGAGCGCGCTCGGAATAACCCATCTTCGATCCATAAGGAGCAGACCATGAAACGCCTCGCCCTGACCACCCTCATCCTGGCCCTGGCCCTGGCGCCCGCCGCCGCCCAAGGCATCAACCTGGGCAACTTCCCCGTAGGCAGCTGGCTGGACGCCAACTACGACGCGGTCTGGGAATTTTCCACGGGCAACATACGCATTCTGTCCCCCGCCGGCGACGTCCTCTTCGACTTCGGAGCGGCGGGCGTCCAGGACTTCAAAGTCGGGGCGGGGAGTGACGGCCCCTTCATCACCTTCGCCTGCGAGGCAGCCGGTCGGACCTACAAGATCACCAAGCCGCTGACCAAGTCCTCCGCGATCCTGGAGATCCGGCGTCCGAACCTCGCGGACTACAAGGTGGAGATGCCGAAGAAGTAGCCCCCCTCGGGCGGCTGGCCGAGGAGGGGGCCGCCCGGAATTCTCGCCGGAACATTGCGCCCGAGCTTGAACGGTGCTACGATTCTAGTGACGTCGCGGCGGTTCCCGCCCGGGGCGGCCGAGACGATCCATCTGAGAATCAAAGGAGATGTTCATGGCCGTCAGCAAACCTGAAAAGGAAGCCGCAACCAAGGATAAACCGAAAACCGAGAAGAAGGCGGCGGCCCCCAAGCCCGCGGCCCCCAAGAAGCCCGCCGCGAAACCGGCGGCCAAGCCGACGGGAAAGTAAGCTCTCGAAGCAAAGCCGAATATCCGCCTTGGCCCGGCCGCCCGCGTCCTTGACACTCGTGTCCTGATGGGCGATCCTGGGTATTCCCGACGATCAAGCTCGGGTATTCGGCGGCTCGGAGGCCGGGACGGTGCACCCATCGGCGACGCTCCGCCTCGGCAACCGCGCCGTTTCCGGAGGGTCCCCGTGGACCGACGAGATTTCCTAAAGACCCTCGGCCGGGGCGCGGGTGCCCTGGGAGCCGCCTATTTCCTCGGCCCCGCGGCCCGAGCCCTCGCGCAGTCGGGCGTTTCCTCCGCGGGTTCAGGCGGCACGGCCCCCGGCGTCCTCCCGGGCAGCCTGCCGGACCTGGTGGCCGTGAAGGGTGGAACCTCTGCTTACCGGGTGGACGCCGCCCTGGCCGCAGCCGGCGGAATATCCCGGTTCGTCCCCAAGGGTTCCCTGGTGGTCGTCAAACCCAACATGGGCTGGGACGTCCGGCCCGAGATGGCGGCCAACACGGATCCCGCGGTCGTGAAGCGGATCGTGGAGCTCTGCCTGGCTTCGGGCGCCCGGAAGGTCGTGGTCTTCGACCACACCTGCGACGCCTGGCGGGCTGCCTATTCCAACTCCGGCATCGAGCGCGCCGCGAGGGACGCGGGCGCGGAGGTCGCTCCGGCCCATGCGGAATCCTATTACCAGGCCGTGGAGGGCCGGGGCGCCCGCACCCTGAAGGGCGCCAAGATCCACGAACTGCTCCTGGAGGCGGACGTCTTCGTCAACGTCCCGGTGCTCAAGAACCACGGCGGGGCCGGGATGACCTGCGCGATGAAGAACCTGATGGGCGCGGTCTGGGACCGGGGGTACTTTCATTCCCGCGGCCTGGACGCATGCATCGCCGAGGCGGCGCTCCTGCGAAAACCCGACCTGAACATCGTGGACGCGGGGAAGGTCATGCTCTCCGGAGGCCCCCGGGGAAGCGCCGCGTCCCGATACTCGGAACAGCGCCTGCTCATTCTCTCCCCGGATATCGTGGCGGTCGACGTCGCCTCCGCGCGCACCCTGGGCCCCGGTCCCGGCGCCTTCGAGTACATCGAGAAGGCCGCGGCCCTGGGCCTGGGTCAGCCGGATCTCGCCAAGCTGGCTGTGAAGCGGATCGAGCTTTGAGGAGCCGGAACCCTGCCCGGCTCGCCTCCCGGATCCGAGGCGTCCTCGCCGCCCTGTGGCTGGCCGCCTTCTGCGCAGGGGTCGCCCTGCCCGCCACGGAACTGCCCGAGACGGCACCCCTGGCGGCCTTCCTAGCCCGCACCCAACCCCTCCACGCCCTGGAGAAGATCCTCCTCGCCCGGGCCGTACCGGCCGCCGCCGGCGCCTCGATCATGGCCGCCCTCGTCATCCTTGTGGGAACCCTGGTCTTCGGGCGTTTCCACTGCTCCCTCTCCTGCCCCCTGGGAACCTGCCAGGATGCCGCCGCATGGTCGGCCTCGGGTTTCCGGTCCCCTCGGCGCGGCCCGCCTCGGATGATCCTTCACAAGCTTCGTACCACCATACCGAGATGGCTCGCCGCGGCCCTTGTCATCTCCGGGCTCGCCGCGGGAATTCCCGCGGCCGCGGCCCTCCTGGAGCCCTACACGGTCTTCGCCCGGGGTTTCCAGCGGAGTTTCGGAGACCTCTCGTCCCTGGTTCTGAACGGCCTGGCGGCCCTGGGAGTCCGTATACCGATCCTTACCGTGCGCTGGGAGCCCTTCGCCTTCGCCCTGGCGGTCCTGCCCTTCGGGGCGGTCCTGGGGGCCGGAATCTTGCGGAGCCGCCTCTTCTGCGGGGAACTCTGCCCGGCGGGAACCCTCCTGGGCGCCTTGAACCGGACGGCCCTCCTCCGGGTGCGCCTGGACCGGGAGGCGTGCGTCGACTGCGGGGCCTGCGCCCGGGTCTGCCGGGCCCGCTGCGTGGACGGCCGGACCCTCGACGCCAGCCGCTGCGTCCAGTGCCTGGATTGCGTCGCCGTCTGCCCCACCGGGGCCCTCCGATACGGGCTACCTCGGCGGTCGACATCCGCGGCCCCCGTCTCCGCCTCGGGGGATGCCCGTTCCGCGGCGGTGCCGACCCGCGGAACCGCGGCCCCCGAATCCGTCCCGGATCCCGGCCGGCGCAGTTTTCTGGCAGAGGCGGTAGGCGCAGCGCTCGGCGCCGCCGCGGGCGCGGCCCTGTCCCTGGCGGCCCCCGGACTCGCGGGGGCGGCGGGATCGCCCCTCGCACGGATCGAGCCCCGGGGCCCCTCGGGACGCCTTCAGGCCGCGCCACCCGGAGCCCTGTCCGTGGACCGCTACGCCGGGCTCTGCACCGCCTGCGGAACCTGCGTCCGGGCCTGCCCCTCCGGGGTGCTCAAGCACTCGGCCTTCGAGTTCGGCCTCGGTAGGCCGGGGGTACCGTACCTCGACTACGGCCGGGCCTTCTGCCAGTACGAGTGCGCCGCCTGCCAGGCGGCCTGCCCCTCCGGGGCCCTCCTGGACCGCGCCCTGGAGCTCAAGAAGCGGGAGGCCGTCGGCAAATCCGCCCTGGTCCTGTCGGACTGCATCGTGGTGTCCAAGGGCACCCGCTGCGGGGCCTGCGCCGAGCACTGCCCCACCGGGGCGGTCCGGATCGAGCGGGTGGAGGGCCGTCCCCTCCCCGTCCCTGTCCTCCACGTCCCGACCTGCATCGGCTGCGGGGCCTGCGAGACCGTCTGCCCCTCGACCCCCCGGAAGGCGATGACCGTCTCCGGCCTGGCCGTCCACGAGATCGCGGACCCTCCCCGTAAGGAGCCCCCCGCGCCCGTGGAGCGTCCCCCGGAGGAGGGGTTCGCGTTCTAGGCGGCCTCCCCCCGGAGACCCGGGGCAAAGGGATTACCGTCCCTCCTGCACATCGCGCGGATCGCGTTCCGGCCGGACCGGGCCGCGGTGGTGATCCCGCCCCAGGCCTCCACCCACTGCCCCGCCCGCCAGAATCCCCGCACGCCCGGTTCGTCGTACCGGGGCGCCCCCCGCAGGAGGGTCCGGAACATGCCGGAATCGGGCTTCCGGGCCTGCATAGTTCCCATGTAGTTACCGGTGTACCTCTCCCGGGTGAGGGGCGTGGACACGTCTCTCACCTCGACCCTCCCCG
>JAAYUR010000304.1 GCA_012517645.1 Treponema sp. | reverse complement strand
GACGACTGTCACCTGGAAGGAGGGACAGTGGAGCGGATCAGCCTTCGGTTTGAGGAGCCATGCTCCCGAGGCCCCCGCCTTGATCAGGGCGGCTCCGGCGCCCTTTTCAAGGAGGATACGGGCTGCCGCCTCGGCGCTGGCCGCGTCCTCCGGGCGGATTCCGGTGAGGATCTCCGTCTCCGTTTCGTTGGGCGTGATGTAGTCTGCAAGCTCGAAGGCCTCGGACGGAAGTTCGCGCGCCGGGGCCGGATCGAGCATGGTTAGGCAACCGGCGGCCCGGGCCAGCCTGAGCGCTTCGAGGGTGCCCTCAAGGGGGGTCTCGAGCTGGACAAGGAGGATGCCTGAGGCGGCTATCCGGTCCCTGTGCCTCCGCGCGAACGCGGCGTCGGCCAGGGCGTTGGCGCCGGCCGCTATCACGATTAGGTTCTGGCCGCTTGAATCCGTTTCCACAAGGGCGGTGCCGGTCACCGCCCCGGCGACCTCTTCAAGCCCTCCGCAGTCGAGTCCGACGGCCTCAAGTTCGGCTCGTCGGTCCCGTCCGAAGGCGTCTCGGCCGACTCGAGCGAGGATGCTCGTCGTGATGCCGAGCCTGGCGAGGGCGAAGGCCTGGTTGGCTCCCTTGCCGCCGCCTGAAACCTCGAGCTTCAGCGCGGCGATGGTCTCTCCCGCCGCGGGAAAGCGCGGCAGGGAAGCGTGGATATCGGTGTTGACGCTCCCGAAGACGCAAGCTGTTCTCCTCTTCATATCGCCTCATCCTTCCCGCTCCCTGTCTCGGATTCGACCTTGCGGATCACGTCGATGACTGTCCCGTCCCGCCATTCTACCACCGCCACCACGCGCTCATCAAAGCGCGGGTCTTCGGGCACCCCGGTGATGTCCCGGGCGGCGCGCATGAGGTCCTGGATCGGTTTGACGGGAAGGCCGGCCCGAATCGCCCGCTCAAGGAGATCGGGCCTCCGCGGATTGACGGCTATGCCCCGCTCGGTCACAAGGACGTCCACGACCTCGCCCGGGCAGGAAACGGTAGTCACGCGTTCGCGAATGATGGGAATGCGCCGTCTGAAGCTGGGGGCGGTGACTATGCAGCAGCGAGCCGAGGCCGCCGCGTCCTGGTGTCCGCCGATTCCATGGAGGAGGCGACCGTCTGAATGGGTGTTCACGTTCACGTTGAAGTCGAGGTCTATCTCCGTGGCGCCAAGGACGGCCAGGTCCAGCATCGAGGCGGCGCAGCCCCTGCCCTGGGGGCCGTAGGAGTCGAAGGGATTGGATTCGATGTGGCGCGGATGTTCGCTTAGGGATCGGACCGCCTCGAGGTCGAAGCTCTGGAGGTCGACGATGGAGCCGAGGAGCCCCTCCTTGAGGAGGTTCACGAGGACTCCGGTCGCACCGCCGTGGGCAAAGGAAGCCCGGATACCTCGTTTTCGCATCCGCTCCGCCAGGCGCGCGACGACGGCCAGGGAGATCCCTCCCGCCCCCGCTTGGAAGGCGAAGCCCTCCCGAAGGATGCCGACCTCCTCCACGATGGAGGCGGTCATCTCCGCGATGAGGAGCTGTACGGGGCTTCGAGTCAGCCGGGTTGTTCCCGAGGCGATTCGGCTCGGATCGCCTATCGAATCGACCAGGAGGACGAAGTCCACGTCGCCCCCGGCGATGGAGCGCGGCGCGCAGGGGTAGGGCACGAGGTGATCCGTGACGACGACGACCTGCCTGGCATGGATGGAGTCGGGAAGGGCATAGCCCAGGGGGCCGCAGGCCGAGGGACCTTCCCTGCCGTTGGCGTTCCCGAATGAGTCGGCCGCGGGGGCCGCGATGATGGCGAGGTCGATGGGCAGCTCCCCCCGTTCGACGGCCCGGGCACGGCCGCCATGGGAACGGAGCACGGCCGTCCCGCGCATCGCCCCCCGGGTGCAGGCCGCGCCGAGGGAACCGTTCATCGAGCCCTCGATCCGCGCGATGACGCCGGATTCCACCAAAGGAACCAGGGGATCGTGGGTCGGGAAGAGGGCTGTAGGCGCGAGGACCAGGTCCCCGAAGCCGCGGGCGGCGATGCGCCCGACGGCCTCGTTGACGACGGCGTCCCCGTCCCTGAGATGGTGGTGGAAGGAGATCGTCATGCCGTTCCGAAGCTCGAGGCGGTCTAATAGCTCGTCCCAGGAACGGCAGAGTTTGTCCGGTGCGCCGCGGCGGCGGGCCGAATGATCACGCGCGCGGCCGCCTGGGAATGATGGGCCCCAGCGAGTCTCACGAGCGGCATCCGCCCGATCTGTTTCGGAGACGGTCATCCCACCAGGCCTACCGGCTCCGGTCGTTCCGGGTACACTCATCTTGTCGGGTTGGGTGATAGTCATCGCGCCGACAGCGCCGAGATACGGCTTCAGCCGTTTCCCGTTTATCGTCTCGGGGAAGACCCTGCCCAGACTGTTGCTAAGGCTAGACATGCTACGCTCCGGCTGCGGCCAGGATACTCCGGGCCCTGGCGCGGAGGGGCTCGTCGATCATGAGGCCGCGAAGAGTCGAGGCGCCTCGGCCTTCGTTCGCCGCGGCGGCGAGGGCATCGATGACCTCCCGGGCCCAGGCGACCTCCTCTTCCGTCGGGGAAAAGACCCTGTTCACTATGGCGATATGGCTAGGATGGATGAGGCTCTTTCCCGAGAAACCTAGGGCTCGGGCCCGTTGCGCGCTCTCGAGCAGCCCCGTTTCGTCGTCCACTTTCGAATAGACTGAATCCAGCGCCTCTACGCCCGCGGCGCGAGCCGCTATGACGAGGAGGCACCTCGGGACAGCCAGCTCCTCTTCCGCGGCTCCGCGGGTAAGGCCTAGTTCCGCTCGGAAGTCCTCCGCTCCGAAACCCAGAGCGACGACGCGGCTTGAAGCAGCTGCTATGCTCGCCGCCGCGTTGAGTCCTCGCGCCGTCTCGATGATGGGCTGGAACAGGATGGACCCGGGGACGAGGCCCGCGCTTCGCTCGAGTTTTCTCACCGCATCGTCCCATTCCCGGATCTGGTCGGCGCTCTCGCATTTCGGGAGAACCAGGGCTTGGGGCGCCTCCGGCACAACGGCCTCGAGGTCGGCTTCTCCCCACGGGGATCCAAGCGGATTGACCCGGACCGCGATCTCGGAGCCGCCCAGCAAGTCCCTTCGCTCGGAGAGGAGTCGGGCTACCAGCATGCGAGCCTCGGCCTTGCGGCCGGATTCGACGGAATCCTCAAGGTCGAGCAGGATACAGTCCGCGCCGAACAGGCCCGCATTGGTGTGGAGATCAGGCTGGTTGCCCGGGAGATAGAGGCGGCTTCGCCGTGGTCTTGCCCTATCCGGTGTTCCGGTGCCGAGGTGTCGAGTCGCCTGCGCCGACAGCGGTTTTATCCTCTCATATCCCGCGGCGCTGAGGGCTGCTTCTACCCTCGCCGCGATCACGTAGTCCAGGGCGCCCTCGTCCCGAACTGCGAGTGTCCCTCGGAGTCCTTCCGATCCCGCATACTCGCGTCCCTCGTCTGCCGGGCCAGGCCCGGCTTCGCTCGGACGTGGGGTGAACTCGGCCGCCACACGCCTCGCTGTCTCCAGTATGGATCTAAGGAACAGGCTTCCATTGGACGATGCAACCTCGACGGCCAGGGGAGACGGTCCAAAGCGATACCTCACTAGGCAGTCTCCCTTGGCGGCCGTCCCCGCGCAAAACTCCGGTCTCAGCATTCTTCCACCTCAAAGGGACCGTAGAGAGCGCGGCTCGGGCTGAGCGCGCCGCATGCGATCATGCCGAAGCCATGCCGGGAGTCTCTGCAGGAGAGGAGGGGCTTCCCGTCGATCGAGAGGAGTAGCTCCTCGCCTATCGCGGAGAATGCGAGCTCATACTCGCGGTCGGCCTCCCAAGGGAAGTCCGCCGTCGCAAGCCTCTCTACGCCGAAGTCGCGACGGATGATGGCGATTCTGTTCGGGCCGTCGAAACCTGCCAGGTAGCTCCTCATGGCGCCCGCCGCCCGCGCTCCCACAAGGTGGCTTGTCCCGGCCAGGGGCCGCACCTGGGCGCTGACGCGCTGGTCGCGGACCGCGTGCCCTCCCGTGTAGGAGAGGGCCGGTTCGGCCGTCATGAGATGCATGCGCCCGTCCTGAAGGGTCCATCGTCCGCCGTCGTGGGAAAATGGCGTGACCGATCCGAACTCGAAGGCCTGGCGGGCGAAATCGATCCGGTATCGGGCGGGTCCGCTTATCGAAAAGGAGCGGATGAGAAGGCGGCCGGAGTCCCGCTTTCCCGCCCCGGTCCAGCCCACCAGGATAAGACCCACCTCGTCCACCTGTGAACCTTCCGTATCGGGGATGGTGAACTCAAGGACACGCTCCTCCCCGACCTTGGGGAAGGTCATTGTTGTCGTCTCTATCTCGCGTCCCGAGTGACTGTCCCTCACGTAACCGGCCACGCCGATCGTGTCGCCCTCCCAGCTTTCCCGTGTAAAGGCGATCCTGACCTTCTGGCCCGTGCGTGCGAGAGGGGAGAAAACGGGGCTGTAGCGCTCGTCGTCGAAGTCGGCCCGGCGGTAGAAGGGTTTCCAGAAGAGCTTGCCGCGCTCCTCGCGGAGCACGCGTTCAAAACGGAACTCCAGCAGGCCCTTCATCGGATCCGCCGGATCACGCCGCGCGGCCACCGCGAAGGGCACTGGATCGGAGACGCGGAATCCATGAGTCGAACCGGGCAGGCTGAAATCGAAGTGCAGGGCCCGTTCGCCGTCGCCGCGCTCGAGCCCTTCCCGGATCGACCGTGGCGGGGTCTCTCCCGCGAGCCTGTAGCCGATGGAGGCCAGGACCCGCGAGAAGGTCGGGAGGTCCAATATGTTGAGGCTGCCGGGAAGACCGGAGAGCACGATGGAGTCGTTGATCGGGGCGCGGTATTTCGCCGGTATGGAGTCGAGGCCTCCGAGGACACCGGCGATGGTGCCGACATTTCCGGCATTGCAGTCCGTGTCCCAGCCGCACATGGCGGCTATCTCCACGGTCCGGGAGAAGTCTCCTCAGCCGTAAGCCAGGGACAGGACGCAGACTCCAGCGTTCGGGATCATGTGGCAGAGTCCCGGGTAGCGGTCGTAGCCCCACTCGGCTATGAGATACTCCATGCAGGGGCGCCATTCTGCGGGACGCTTGTCGTGGAAATCGAGGACAGCGAGGGCGACCTTGCGGTAGAGAGACTCGGCGCCG
>JAAYUR010000384.1 GCA_012517645.1 Treponema sp. | reverse complement strand
CTTTCCCATCGTCTTCTCCTTCGTGGTCTCCCTCTTCGATTGGCCCCTGTCCGCGGGCGGGGGAACCCGGCGCTTCGTCGGGGCGGGAAACTACGTGGAACTGGTGAGGGACAAGGAGTTCTGGAACAGCCTCCGGCTCCAGCTGGGCTTCATCTTCATCGCCATACCGATCGAGATAGCCCTGGGCCTGGGGGCGGCCCTGCTCTTGAACCGGGAATTCCGGGGCGGAAGGGTCGTACGCGCCCTCATCCTCCTTCCGGTCTTCTTCCTGCCCATCGTGTCGGGCATGACCTGGCGTTTCATGCTCCAGCCCCGGTACGGAGCCCTCAACAACTTCCTCCTGTCCCTGGGAGCGCCGGAGATCACCTGGCTGGGCCACCCCACGTTCGCGTACACCGCCGTCATCGTCCAGGACGTCTGGCGCATGTGGCCCTTCGTCTTCATGCTCCTGTACGCCGGACTGGTCGGAATACCCGCGGACATCCTGGAGGCCGCGGAGATCGACGGAGCCACTTCGAGGAAGCGGCTGACCAAGATCATACTTCCCCTCCTCTACCCCACCATCCTGACGGCCCTGCTCCTGCGGATCATCGACGCCCTGCGAATCTTCAGCGAGGTCTACGTGATGACCGAAGGCGGGCCGGGCATGGCAACGACCTTGTTCAGCCTGTACACCCACCGCCAGGCCTTCGGGTACATGAAGGTCGGGATGTCCAGCGCCATGGCCATCTTCCTCCTGGTGATCTCCATCCTCTTCGCGGTCACCCTGGTGCGCAAGAACATGAGCCTCGAGAAGCTCGAGGAACAGGGGGAGAACCGATGAGGCTGGCGACGCGCAAGAAAATCATAACAGCCGCCGTGGCGGTCTTCGCCCTGGCGGTCCTGGCGGTGGAACTCTATCCCATCGCGATCACCCTGCTGAACGGCTTCCGCCGGGACATCGTGATCCTCTCGGGCCAGAAGCTCTCGCTCAAGCAGTTCACGGGTGCCAGCTACGCCCTGGTCTTCCAGAACAGCCAGCTCATGCGGGCGATGCGGAACTCCGTGATCGTGGGCCTTTTGTCCACGGCCCTATCCGTGGGCGTCGGGGCCATGGCCGCCTACGGACTGACCCGCTTCCGGTTCCGGGGAAAGAACGCCCTGGCATACAGCTTCCTGGTCTTCCGCATGCTGCCCCAGATGTCCCTGGTCGTGTCCCTGTACCTGATGTTCCGCTCCGTGGGCATCCGGGACACCATCTTCGGCATTACCCTGGCCCACTCGAGCTTCAACGTGCCCTACGTGATCTGGATGCTCATCCCCTTCTTCACGGTGGTGGACAAGAGCTACGAGGAGGCCGCCATGGTGGACGGGTGCAGCCGCTGGGGCATGTTCCGCCTGATCTTCCTTCCCCTGGCCGCCCCGGGCCTGGTGGTGGCCGCGGTCTTCGCCTTCATCAACTCCTGGAACGAGTTCCTGTACGCCCTGATCCTGACGGGGGTGAACGCCCGGACGGCCCCGGTGGCCATCAGCAGCTTGATCGGGGGGGATACCCTGACCTGGGGCCAGATGTGCGCCGCCAGCACGATCATGCTCATCCCGGTCTTCGTGTTCACCATCGGAATGCAGAAGTTCCTGATCCGAGGCGTGGCGGCCGGAGGCGTGAAGGGGTAAGCCGGGACTCCGAGCGGCCCGGCGTCGGGACGCCGCGCCGAAGCCGGGAGCCGCGATGAGGCACCGCGGCCTCGGCCGCCGCGGCTCGGTGACGGCCCGTCTCCGAACGGCAACGGCCCGCCTCTCCACCGGAGGGCGGGCCGTCCGGTATTCCGGCTTTTTTCAGTATCCGAAGGAGAAAACCGTCCGCTCCCTGTAGGGCCGCCCCGGGCCGTAGACGCAGTCCGGGAAGGCCGGTCGGTTCGGGGCGTCCGGGAAGTTCTGGGTTTCCAGACAGAACCCCGCGTGCTTGCCGTACAGGGCCCCCCGCTTGCCCGGAATTCCGTCCAGGAAGTTGCCCGTGTAGAACTGGACCCCCGGCTGGGTGGTCGCGACTTCCAGGGAACGTCCGCTTTTTGGGTCCCGCACCCGGGCGCAGGGCCGGATCGTCCCGGGCGCCCCGTCCACCACGAAGCAGTGGTCGTATCCGCCGCCCGCGGCCGCGAGATCCCGGCCGATCGGCTTGGGGGACCGGAAGTCGAAGGGGGTGCCCTCCACGGGCGCGAGCTCCCCCGTGGGAATCTGGGTTTCATCCACAGGGAGGTAGGCGGACGCCCAGAGGCTAGCCTCGTGGTCCAGGATGGTGCCTCGCCCCTCCCCCGCCAGATTGAAGTAGGCGTGGTTCGTGAGGTTGACCGGGCAGGGGGCGTCCACCTCGGCCTCGTAGAGGGCGGACACCTCGTTCTTTCCGGAGAGGCCGTAGGTTACCGTCGCCCGAAGAGTTCCCGGGTAGCCCTCGTCCCCGTCCGGGCTCGTATGGGAAAGACGCACAAAAACACCGCCGGCCTCCCGGTAGGCTTCGGCGATCCAGACGTGTTTGTCGAAGCCCCGCAGGCCGCCGTGCAGGGAGTTCGGCCCGTTGTTACGGGCCAGGGAATACTCCGTTCCGCCCAAGCGGAATCGTCCCCCGGCTATCCGGTTGGCGTACCTCCCCACCGTGGAACCGAGGAAGGGATGCTTCCGGGTGTAGGGTCCCAGGGTGGAGAAGCCCAGGAGAACGTCGTCCCG
>JAAYUR010000349.1 GCA_012517645.1 Treponema sp. | reverse complement strand
GCCCGTCCGCGGGATCCTGGAGGCGGGCAGCGTAGAGCCGGGGCTGCCGGGCCGCGAAGTCCAGGAGTTCCCGGTCCCCGGTCTCGGCGCCGTAGACCGCGGGGAACAAGGACAGCATCATGAGGGAGTCCACCCAGATAGATTTCGGGTAGAACCTTCCTTCCGGGGAGGATCCCAGGTGGTTGGGCGAGTCGTCCAAGACCCGAGGGGCGTTCCGGATATAGGACAGGACCTTCTCCGTAAGCCGTTCGTATCCCCGGCCGGGGAGCTTTTTCTGGACTCCGTAGGTCACCAGGCCCGGGGCGGCCGTGTCGGACTGGTCGACCCGGGGAGCCCGGGCCGCCCAGTGGTCGCAATAGGCTTTCAGGAACGGAAGGTACCGGTCCTCCCCCATGACCTCGTCCAGCTCGAGGAGGGCGAACCCCAGGAGGGCCTCTCCCCACATCCATCGCATTTGCGGATCCGCGGCCGAAACAAATCCGTCCGCCAGGCAGAGGACCCTGCGGAACCGGGGATCCGCGGAGGCGGTAGAATCGTCGGCCAATTCGACGACCCTGCGAAACAGGGGATTAACCACGGATGCCCCCTGATATCCGGTCTGACTGGATTTCTTCGCTCATCCTGGGTTTCCGTCGGTTCCCGGCATGGCATCGACATTCTCACCGTCCGCCCCCTCCCGCAGGTACTTCCGCAGCTCCCTCCGCCGCTTGCGGTCCGCCCGGCCGCCCTTGTCCCCGTGCCCGGACCCTTTGAACAGAATCGAGCTCAAGATCAGCAGACCCCAGGCCTGCCAGTACCCGACGCGCGGAAGGCCGAAAATCTCCTGCATGAGCCAGTTCCACAGGGACATCACGACCCAGCCCACCAGGGCCAGGAATCCCGCTCCCAGGATGACGAATCCTATGACCATCAGCACCTTCTGGGGTACGGACCGGTCCTCCCACCACGCGTCGGGCCGGCATTCTCCCCTCATCCTCTCACCCATGTCCTTCCTCCTCAATCCGATATCCTCATTCCTCGATCCAGTGCCTCAGGGCCCGGGACAGGTTCTCCAGGGCGTACCGTTTCCGGGCCATGAGGGTGTCCATGTTCTCCCCCGTCGCCTCCGCGATCTCCCGGAACGTGAGGCCCCCGAAGACCTGGGCTTCCAGGATCTTCCGCTGGGGCGCGGGCAGAGCCCGCAGGGCGTCGTTCAGGGCCTCCGCCAGGCTCTCCCGCACGAACTCGTCCAGGGGATCCAGCCCCGTCCCGGCGATGATCTCCCGCAGGGTCTCCTCGGTCACCTCGACCCGCCGGGACGCGCGGACCTTCTCCCGCCTCCACAGGTCCGTGACGCGCCGGATGAAGAGCCAGTTGATCCAGGCCGGCAGGTTGCGGATGCCGGACACCAAAGGCAGACGCTCCAGGGTCTCGGCGTAGACATCCTGCACCAGGTCCTCGGCCTCCTCCAGGGTCCGCCCCGCCGCCCGCAGGCGCGCCAGCAGGCGGGGTTGTTCTTCCCGGTAGGCTTCCGTGAGGCGTCTTCGGGATTCGGCTTCGTCGATCTCGGTTTGGCTCTTCATGGTCTTCCTGAATATCGACGGACGGGAAGGGGATTTCGTGTATGGAATCGGGAGGGATAGAGTCCGGATCGGCCGGCGCCTCAGGCCAGGTCGACCCGGATCCCCTCTTCCGCGGAGAGATAGGCCGCGTAGATCACCCGGACCGTGTCCTCCGCCAGCGCAAGGCCGCTCTCGGGCTCCCGGCCCGCGCGGAAGCACTCGATGAAATCCGAAAGCTCCGCGTCGTAGCCCCGGACCCAGTCCTCGTCGGGGGCCGGAAAGTTCCAGCCCCCGTCGGTCTCCAGTTTTTCCTGGATGTACTCGCCGGAGAAGATGCCCGGCCGGGGGGCGTAGACCTTGAGGGTGTCGCTGGGGTTGATGTTCACCTGGAGGACCGCGTTGGAGGCGTATATGGAGACGGTGTTCCGTACCCCGCCCAGGACCCCGTCCGAGGAGTGTATGGTGGCGTGGCTCCCGTCCTCGAAGGTGACGAGGGCGCAGGCCCAGTCCTCCACGTCCTCCCAGCCGGTCTTCATGTAGTGCTCCGGCTCCCCGGCGAAGGAGGGTATCTTCGTGTGCGCCCCCGTCTCCGCGAGGACCCGGACGGGGCGGATGGGCCGTCCGTCCCGCCGGAGGCCCTCCCGGCGCTTCAGGTGGAGCACGGCCCCGATGGGGTGGGAGCCCAGGCGGATCAGGGACCCGCCCCCGGCCCGGGACCAGCGGCGGGCGTACTCTGCATGGGACCCCGAGTGGCTCTCCTCGGCCCGGAGGTCCAGGATGGTCCCGCCGGCCCGGTCCAATAGGCGCCGCGCCTTGACCAGGGGCGGGGCGTAGACGAAGTTCTCCGCGTACCCGAACCCGACCCCCGCGGCCCGCACCGCCTCCCCGCAAGCCCGGACGTTGGCCAGGGCCTCCCGGTAGAGCACGCGCTTGGGCAGGAGGCCCGCCGCCTCGGCGCCCGTGCCCTCCCCGAAGGCCCCGGTAAGGGGCTTCTCGCAGATGACGTGCTTGCCCGCCCGGGCCGCGGCGACGATCATGTCCCGGTGCCGGTCGTTGGGGGCGCAGAGGTCCACGGCGTCCACCTCGGGATCCGCGACCAGCTCCTCGAAGCTCCCGTAGGCTCGGGGGTACGACCACTTGCCCGCGAAGGCCCGGGCGTTCTCGGGCCGGCCCGAGGCGCAGCCTGCGATGCGGAAGGACGGTCCGGCGATCCTGGCGTAGGTCTGGGCGTGGAGCTCGGCGACGAATCCCGTGCCGACGATCCCGATGGACAAGGGTTTCATGGTACCTCCCGGGCTTGATCCGTCTTCGGATTCATTGTAGCACGGACAGGGCCGGGAAAGACGGAAGGGGTTTCGGGTCGGGTTACTTTTCCCCCCGCAGTCTCCGCAGAGATTCCGCGATATGGGATTCCATCAAGGCCGCGGCGGCTTCGCCCTGTCCCTTGCGGATCAGATCCAGGATGACGGCGTGCTGGTCCTGCTCGTGGATGAGAACCTTGGGGTCGTTGTGCTTGAAGAAGATCTTGCGGCGAACGGCGACCAAGACGGGTTTCATTTGACCGAACAGGTTGATGAGGATCTTGTTGCCGGACATCTGGAAGAGGATCTGGTGGAACTCGAATCCGAGTTCGAAGTCGTAGTTCCGGGCCTGGAACGCCTTCCGGCAGGCCTCGACCGAGGATTCAAGTCGTTTCTGGTAGTCCTCGGTAAGTCGCTGCGTAGCGAGCTTCACCAGACCGGGCTCCATGACCAGCCTGGCTTCCATGATCTCGACGAGGGAATCCTCGTCCTCGGGAAGGTCTTGGGCCTTGAAGCGGCGGATCCTCGCCTGGGCGCCCTCGGCCACGAAGGTTCCGTTGCCGCTTTTAGCCCGAAGGATCCCGATCATCTCCAGAGCCTTCACAGACTCGCGGACCGAGTTCCGGCTGACCTTGAACATACCCGCCAGCTCGATCTCCCCGGGTATGCGCTCGGATTCCTTCCATGCGCCGCTCGAAATCAATTCAATGATCTGGTTCGATATGTCCTCGTACAGGCTTTTTCGTCTAGCGGGCGTGATCACCGCGGTCTCCTATCCATTGGTATCGACCATATTATACCGATTTTATCGGTCGTGCAATCGGACAATCACGCCGCAAGACGATCTCTTCTCCGCCGGCTACCCTCGCTCGATGAATTCCAGGAAACTCTGCCGGGTGATTCCCGCCAAGCCCAGGTTTTCCAGGGTGCGACCGGTTCCAATCAGGTCCCGATCCAGCATGTAGGAGCCCAGTTTGGAGATTGTCCGCATGATGTCGCAGGGGACCCCGAAGAGGTCCGCCACGGCCGTCATGGGCACCAGGCCCGTCGGGATGTCCTCGGTGACGTACCGGGTGTCGATCTTCTTCTGGCCCGCGATCTCCCAGTACGCCTTGTTGAGCTTGACCGTCTCCGAGAGGGTCGGGGCCTGGACGTCGTACATTTCCTTGTACATCCGAAGGGCGTTCGGAAGATCCAGCCCCACCGCGCTTCCGATGGCCACCCGCTCCGCGTCGAGTTTTTCGATCAGGGCGCCGATGGTCGGGGAAATGCCGTCCAGGTAGTACTTCCAGTCCCACTTGGATTCGATCAGCGAGGCGCTTAGAAGGGACGGAGTCGGATGCATCACCGCGTTCAGGTTGGTCAGGCTCGTCTCCAGGACGTTCCGGGCCGCCTTCATCTGGGGATAGGCTTCCCGGAGTATCGAGAGGACGGCACCGCCCCGCTCCGCGGGCAGGGCTCCCACCGCCAGGCTCTGCTTGATCCCCTTGATGGAGACCGTTCCGGGCTCCACAAGGCGGGTCGCGTACACCAGGGACTGGGCTTCGCAGAGGGTAACGGACCCCCGGGGAACCCCGTTCGCCGCGAAGACTGGGTAGAATTCCACGGCCCCCAAGGTCGCGCCGGGGTGGACGAAGACGATCTGCCCCGGCCGGACATGCCGGGCGAGTCCCAGGGCGATGTCCCGGTGAGCCGTGGCCGGGGCGATCACCATCAGGACCTCCGCTCCCTCCACGGCCTTGCCCAAGTCCGTAGTCGCGAACTCCACGGGCCCGAATCCCTCCAGGACGCCCGTCACTTGGATACCGCCCTTCCGGTTGATCGCGTCCACGGACTCGGGGAATATGTCGTAGATGCGGACGGGGAATCCCATCATGCCCAGGTGCCCCGCCGCGGACTGCCCGCCGTTCCCTCCGCCGATCACCGCCCAGGTTCGCCTGCCGGTTACTCCGCCCATGCTTGCCTCCCGAAAGCTGTTTGATTGTCCTACATTTAAAGATTACTAAGAGGCCGGCTTTCGCCGGCCTCCCGTCCCGCCTATCGGGTCACGCTGTCGAACAACTCTTCCCCATAGTCCTTGCGAAGGATGGGCCATACCTCGGCCTTCACCTTGTCCGCGATCGCCTTGAGCTCCGCGGCGCTGAACTGGACCACTTGGGTGCCGTTTTTGGCCAGCATGTCCTCGTAGGATTTGGTCTCCGTGGGAGCCAGGGCGAACCGGGCCTTCTCCATCTCCGCGGCCGCGTCGTCCAGGACCTTCCGGTCCGCGGCGGAAAGCTTCTTGTACGCGTCGGCGCTGATGTACAGGAACCACATCTCCAGGTGGGTGTTCACAGGGAGGTAGACCTTCGCAAGGTCCCGGAAGCTGGACCAGTACCCTTCCGCCCCGGATCCTATCACACCGTCCACGATTCCGGTCTGCCAGGAGGTGAAGGCCTCGGAAAAGGCGATCGGCGTGGCCAGGTAGCCCAGGGAGTCCGCCAGCTTCTCGAAGGACTTGATGCCCGGAACCCGGACCTTCATGCCCTTGGGACCCGTGCCCTTCGGATCCTTGGGCATCTTGGACAGGGCGATCCCGCCGAAGTACTTGGGATAGAGACCCAGGATCTTGATGCCTTCCTTCTCCGCCATCTTGGTCACGGCGGTCATGAGCTTCCCGTTCTTGGCGAACACGACCGGCAGCCGGTCCCAGGTCTCCACCAGATAGGGCGTGGTGATGATGCCGAGTCCCTTGGTCACGTTG
>JAAYUR010000273.1 GCA_012517645.1 Treponema sp. | reverse complement strand
TAGGATGCGCCGACCCTTTGACGCGCCCCGTGAAGTATGCTAGAGTAGCCGGAAACTTCCTAGGCTAGGTGTATTCCGAAGGAGGCCGATTGGCGGACAATAAAAACTTGCGGATCAACGAGCAGATCCGGGTTCGTGAAGTGCGGCTTATCGACGACAAGGGCGAGCAGAGGGGGATCGTACCCAGTCTGGAAGCCCTTAAGATAGCGCGGGAGGCCGGCGTAGACCTGGTCGAGGTCGCCCCCCAGTCGAGTCCGCCGGTCTGCAAGCTGCTCGATTACGGCAAGTTCAAATTCGAGCAGGAAAAGAAGATCAAGGAAAGCCGC
Source organism: Treponema sp. (assembly GCA_012517645.1). Classification (GTDB taxonomy): domain Bacteria; phylum Spirochaetota; class Spirochaetia; order Treponematales; family UBA12059; genus JAAYUR01. The sequence goes on along the minus strand of JAAYUR010000273.1, from coordinate 5,890 downwards.
AAGAACCAGAAGATCGTCAAGATAAAGGAAGTCCGGATGCAGCCCAAGATCGACGACCATGATCTTGAGTTCAAATCCAAGCATGTCCGTGAGTTCCTTGAGGAAGGCAACAAGGTCAAGGTCACGATACGATTCCGGGGCCGGGAATTGGCTCACACCGAGATCGGCGAGGAAGTGCTCAAGAACGTCCTAGCCCAGATCGAGGGGGCCTACGTCATGGAAAAGCTTCCCGCCATGGAAGGCCGTTTCATGTCGATGATCCTGACTCCGAAGGCCGTTAAGAAACCCGTGGAAGCTAAGCCGTCGGACGGCGAGTGATTATCGCATACTACGAAGACAAGGATGGATCGTCATGCCCAAGATGAAGACGAAAAAGGCCGCTGCCAAGCGTTTCACGCTTACGGCATCCGGTAAGGTCAAATACAAGAAGATGAACCTTCGCCATATCCTGACGAAGAAGAGCTCCAAGCGGAAGCGGAATCTCCGCAAGGCAGGCTTCGTGGACGGCGGCAACGTCCGCATGATCAAGAAACAGCTTCTTCCCAACGGCTGAATCACGGCGCGCTCCTTCCCCCGTTCGGAGCGCGCGGGATTCCCTGAAGAAGAGCGACAGATAGCACAGGAGCGATAGAATGCCTAGAGCAGTAGACGGCACCCGCCGCAAGGACCATAGGAAGAAGATCCTCAAGCTGGCCAAGGGATACCGCGGGCGCCGCGGCACCAACCACAAGGCGGCCAAGGACGCCGTGGCCAAGGCCCTGATGTTCGCGTACCGCGACCGCCGGGCCAAGAAGAATGAATTCCGCACCCTCTGGATCGCCCGCATCAACGCGGCCTGCCGGCCGGAAGGGATCACCTACAGCCGCCTGATCGATGGCTTGGCCAAAGCCCAAGTGGCGGTGGACCGAAAGGTTCTTTCCGACATGGCCGTCCGGGACGCCCCTGCGTTCAAGGCTATAGTCGAGCGGGCCAAGGCCGCACTCCAGGCCTAGGATGATCACCCTCGAGCAGGTCCAGGCCCTGGAGGCGCGGATCGAAAAAGCCCTAGCGGCCATCGATCGGCTGAGCTCCGAGAACGCCGCCCTGCGGGATTCCGCCGCCCGGGAGAAACGACGGGCGGCGGATCTGGAGAGGGCCATCGAGGAGTACCGAAAAGACCAGGAGCGCATCGAGCAGGGTATCCTGCACGCCCTGGAACGCCTGAACGCCTTCGAGGATGCGATCCAGGACCCCGTCCCGGCCGGTCCTGTCCAGACGGACAAGCATGTCCGGACGGTCTCTCCCTCGGCCCCGGCCGCTTCCGCAAGCGGCGCCCCGGCGGCTCAGAAGCCCGCCGTCCCGTCCCGCTCGGCGGAGACCGCCCGACCCGAACCCGCCTTACCCGCCAAGGAAGGGACAGCTCCGAATCCCGATCCCGGCGCGGACGGGGCGGAGCTCGAGATATTCTGACTCCGGTCGCCCCGCCGTGGCCGTCCAGACCCTGAGAATCGAACTTCTGGGCGCCTCGTTCACGATACAGACCGACGAATCCCGGGAATACATGGACGCCATTCTTGCGCACATCCGAAGGCGCACGGAAGAGGTCCAGCGGACGACCCGGGTGACGGATCCCCTTAAGACCTCGATCCTCACGAGCGTCTATATCGTGGATGAGCTCTTCCGGGAACGGGCCCATCGCCCCTCCCGGGAGGCCGACCAGGAGGAGCTTGGCCGCGCCGCGGATCGGATGATCGAACGACTGGAACGAGCATTGTCCGATCTTGATACCGATCCGGACGTCGGGGGCTCGGACGCCCCTTGATCCCCCCGGCGCGGGCCGGTATAATTCCATTCCCGACAATGAGACGAATACCGGAGCGAATATGCTGTTGCCCTTCGAAGAGCTGATCGAGAACAAGACCAACGCCTACGAGTTTACCGTGGCCGTAACCCGCCGGGCCTACCAGCTTGCCGTGCTCCGCACTCCCGAGGTGGAGAAGTACAACGGCAAGGTGGTTTCCCTGGGCATGCGTCAGATTTTCTCCGGCCAGGTTGAGTACCGCTTCATCGAATAGAGCTCTTCTCCTATTCGGCCCGACCGCTTCGGGCAAGACGGCCCTTCTTTCGGATCTGTTCCTCGGGAACCGGGTCCCCGGTCTGCCCCGGGCCGAGGTGGTTTCCGCGGATTCCATGCAGGTCTACCGAGGCTTGGACATCGGTACGGCCAAACCGGACGCGGCCCTTCTACGGGACCTGCCCCACCATCTGATCGACATACGGGATCCCTCGGAACAGTACACCGCCGGCGATTTTGTCCGGGAGGCCGACCGCGCCTGCGCCGACATCCGCAGCCGGGGCCGTCTGCCCGTGCTGTCCGGCGGAACAGCATTCTACCTTAAGAATTTCGTGTGCGGTCTTCCGGATGCGCCTCCGGCGGACGCCCGCATACGGTCCGAAGTGGAGAGGGATCTTCTTCAGCTCGGACCCGAAGCCTTGCGCGCCGAGCTGGAATCCGGGGATCCCGAGAGCTCGGCCCGGATCCATCCCCGGGATCTCTATCGGCTTACCCGGGCCGTGGAAGTCCTGCGCTCAGCCGGGCGGCCGCTGTCCTCCTTCAAGATCCCCGCGGAACCCCGTCCCGGGTACGACTTGTTGCTGATCGCCCTGAACCGGTCCAGGGAGGTTTTGTACGAACGAATCGAGTCCCGGGTGGATGCGATGTTCTCGGCGGGGCTGGTCCGGGAGGTTCGGAACCTCCTCGAGGCCGGCTGTTCGGAGAGGGATCCCGGGATGCAGGGCATCGGGTACCGGGAATTTTTGGAGGCCCGGAGGGCCGGTTGCCCGCGGCTCCGGGACGTACGGGACGCGATAGCCCGGGACACCCGCCGCTATGCCAAGCGTCAGGTCGCCTTCTTCCGCACCCTGCCGGGGGTGGAGTGGTTCGACGCGGAGGATGCGGAGGGTGTCGGTAGAAGGATCCTGGGATGGTGGTCGGTGGACTGTGGTCCGTGAACGGAGGAGACCCCCGGCATCGATTTCTGTGAATGCTCGGGCGTGCACGGCTCCTGACTCCTGAAGTCATTTCCGGCCGCTGACCACCGTTTACTGTTTCCCGATTCCCCGCTATACTCGCCCCCCATGGATCTTCCGACCCTTCTGACCGCAGTACTCCTATCCTTCCTTCCGATCTCCGAGCTAAGGGGGGCGATTCCCTACGCGGTCGCGCGAGGAGTGCCCTTGCCCGCCGCCTTCCTACTGGCCGTGGGTTGCAACGTCCTCGTGGCGCCCTTCGCGTTCCTGTTTCTGGGCACCCTGCACGGCCTGCTCCATCGGTGGGCGCCGTATGCCCGGCTTTTCGACGGAATCGTGGAGAGAGCCCGGGCCAAGGTCGGAGGCGCCGTGGAAAAATACGGGTACTGGGGACTCCTAGTCTTCGTGGCCGTTCCGCTTCCCGTCACCGGGGCGTGGACCGGAGCCCTGGGGGCCTGGGTCCTAGGTCTCCGGAAGCTGAAGGCATCCCTGTATATCGGACTGGGCGTCCTGGCCGCGGGCATCGTGGTATCCGCTGTTGTGGGCCTCGGGATCGGCGCCCTCTCCTTCCTGATCAAGCGTCTTTAGGACTTGCTTCCCATATGAAGATCGATTACCAGGCGGAACTCGACCCGGAGCAGTACCAGGCGGTCACCGCCGTCGAGGGACCCGTGCTCATCATAGCCGGGGCAGGATCCGGCAAGACCCGGGTCATCACGTACCGCATCGCCTACATGCTCGAAAAAGGCATACCCCAGTCCTCCATCCTGGCCTTGACCTTCACGAACAAGGCCGCTCGGGAGATGGAGGATCGGGTTAAGGCCCTCACCCGGAAAAAACTGCAAAGCCTGACCGTTTCCACGTTCCATGCCTTCGGGGTCAAGATCCTTAGGAAGGAAATCCACCGCCTGGGATGGAAGGACAGCTTTTCAATCTACGACGAGACGGACCGGACCCAGCTTATCAAGGACTGCGCCCGGGAGACGGGCTTCCGTATGGAAAGCTTCGACCCCGCGGCCGCGGGGGCCGCGTTCTCGGAGATCAAGACCCGAAGGAGGACCTGGGACGGAACGGACCTCTACGAGAAGGTCTACGAAGAGTACCAAGCCTCCCTCAAGGCCCACAACGCCGTGGACTTCGACGACCTGATCGTCAAGCCCATCGAGATCTTCGAGGCCTTCCCGGACGCCCTGGCCAAGTATCGGGAGCAGTACCGGTACATAATGATCGACGAATTCCAGGACACATCCAGGATCCAGTATCGGCTGATGCGGCTCCTCGCGGACGACAACGTCTGCGCGGTCGGGGACGACGACCAGTCCATCTACTCCTGGAGGGGGGCCGACTACGAAAACCTCGTCCAGTTCGAGCGGGACTGGCCGCATCGGAAGGAGATCAAACTGGAGCGCAACTACCGCTCCACCTCCACCATCCTGGACGCGGCCAACGCGGTCATCGCCAACAACGAAAACCGGAAGGAAAAGGCCCTATGGTCCCCTTCCCGCACGGGGGGCACCCCCATCGAGGTCTACACCCCGGAGAACGAGATCGAGGAGGCGGAGTTCATCGCCCGGGCGGTGAAGGAAGCCCGCCTTTCCGAGAGGGTTCCCTACAGCGACATCGGAATCCTGATCCGCACGAACGCCCTGACCCGGAACCTGGAGGAGGCCCTGCTCGCGGAGAACGTACCCTACAAGGTATCCGGAGGCACAAGCTTCTTCCAGCGCAAGGAGATTAAGGACGTGATCTCCTACCTCCGGGTCATCGCCAACCCCCAGGACGACATCAACCTTATCCGGATCCTGAATGTGCCTCGCCGGGGTTTGGGACGGCGGGCCCTGGAGCACCTTCAGGAACGGGCCCGGCGGATGTCGGGCTCCCTCTACACGGCCCTGGAGTCCCTGGCCTTGGATGGACAGGACGAGTTACCCGACCGGTCCCGGGCGGACGCTCTTGAGTTTCTCCGGACGATCCAAAGCTTCCGGGAGGAAATGCTGGGCCGCCGAAACCTGGCCGCCAAGGTTCGGAAGATGGTCGACGCCATAGACTATTGGGGCTACCTGATTTCGGAAAACCAGCACAGCGAGAAGGCCGCCCAGTGGAAGTTCCTGAACGTGGAAAGCCTGATCCAATCCATCGAGACCTGGGAGAAAGATCCGGACAACCTGGATCCGTCCTTGTTCGCTTGGCTGAACCGTATTTCCCTGATCACCCGGGACGACCTGGACGACCAGGAGGACTCGGGGAAGGTCAATCTCATGACCGTCCATGCCTCCAAGGGCCTGGAGTTCGAGGTCGTGTTCATTGCCGGCTGCGAGGACGGGATCATGCCCCATGCCCGAGCCCTTGCGGAAGGAGCCGGAAACCTGGAGGAGGAGCGTCGCCTCTTTTATGTGGCCGTTACCCGGGCCCGACGAAAACTCTACATCTCCGCCTGCCGACAGCGCAGACGCCAAGCCCAGGCCGTGGATTGTGCCCCGTCCCCCTTCTTGGCCGAAATCCCCTCCCACCTGATCACCTACTACGAGGAGCCCGAAGTCACCGAGGCGGACGCGGACGCCGTGTTCGCGGGGCTCCGGAAGATGTGGGGGGAGTAGGACACAGGCAGCTCGCAGCTTAGGCTTAGTGTTACGAAGCTTGTACCAAGGCAGGATATGCAATCCTCGCCTGATCAAGCACATGCATACGCCGGAAGGTACTCCGGCCTGTTCTTCAGGGGCGTGGGATACTCCTTCCTCCAGATCCTCCGTTGGGATTCCGAAAGCCGAGTCCGGCTCAGGAAGGCCCGTTGGCGGAACATCCTTGTAAGCCCTCCCTCGATCCTCGAGCCCGGGATCCCCGCCGCCTCCCCGTGGACCCCTTCCGAACCAACCCTTCCCCC
>JAAYUR010000169.1 GCA_012517645.1 Treponema sp. | reverse complement strand
GTCGGGGGGACGGTCATTAGGAAACCCGAGGACAGTCCCCACAGAGCCGTCGTCCGGCCGAAGGTCCGGTCCCGCATCATGAGGGCGCCTACGACGAGCAGGGTGATCCCGTTCAAGACGTAGTACACGTCGTACGCGGTTCCTTGCCACTCCGCCGTCAGGGCCCTGCCGGCGGCCAGCAGGACCCCGCGCGCCTCCATAACGGTCGCCGGGGCGAACTCCCTTGAAAGGGCTTGTACCTCGAAGGTTTTGTTCGATGCTACGTAGGATGCGATTCCGATGAAGCCGAGCAGGAGCGCCGCCTGGAGGATGCCTTTGTGCCGTTCCTTGAGGACATGGTAGAACCCCAGGTAGATCACCGCGATCAGGAGGTTATCCACCAGCATGAAAAAATCGGCATGGAAGAAGCCCACCAGGGGGTTCGTCGCTAAGAGCTCGAACCAATCCTCCACGGAACCGGGCGCGGGCGTCCGGGCATAGACCAGGATCTGGATCGGGATGATGACGAGCATGATCAGGGTCGCCGCGGACGCGGCGGCGTAGAGGGAACCGTAGCTCTTGCGGAAATCTTCCATCCGGTATACCTTCTGTACTGGATTCCCTAACATCGTTAGGGTAATCGCAGAATACTGCCTAACATCGTTAGGGTCAAGCCCCCAAGGAGGCTCCATGAGAAACGCGCCGGCTCGGGAGGGACCTCTTTCCAGGGCGGAGCTGTTCGACCTGGCGCTGGCGATCGCCGACGCGGAAGGGCTGGAGGCCCTGAGCATGCGCAGGCTCGCCCGGGAAGCGGGGGTGGAGGCGGCCTCGCTCTACCACCATCTGCCGAACAAGTCCGCCCTCCTGGACGGCATGGTTGTGCGCATGCGGTCGGAGATGCGCCTGCCCGATCCGATCCCGGAGGACTGGAGGGAGCTTCTCCGGGCGATCTTCCTGGAGTACCGGCGGGTCCTGGCCGCCCACCCGAACCTCATGTCCCTGGCGGGACGCCGGGTCGAATCGGATCCGGACAGCGGCCTAGTCTACCTAATCCGTCAGGGCTTCGAGCCGGAGGACGCGGTGGAGCTGTGGCAGTCCCTCCTGGCCTTCACCGTGGGATTTTCCGTCTTCAGCTCCGCCTACGCGGAAGGCGACGTGAGCGATCTGCCTGCGGACCTGGCCGCCCGGATGTCCGAGTGGAGGGACGACACCTGCCGGAGGACCCTGGACGCGATCATCCGGGCCTACGACGCCGGGCGCGTGCGAAGGGGACCGAGAGGTCGGCCTTCCGGCCTCTCGAATCCCCGCGAGTGACACGGACATCCGCCGATCCTTCCTTGCGCCCCCGCGAAGGGCAGGGCACAATCAAGGAGCAGCATTTCATACCGCGGCAAGGAGGATCCCATGGCCGGAAAATTCGAATGGTTCAAGGACAAGAAGGACAAGTACCGGTTCCGGCTCAAGGCGGGGAACGGTCAGATCATCGCCACCAGCGAGGCCTACGAAACCAAGGATTCCTGCATGAACGGCATCGAGAGCGTCAAGAAGAACGCCCCGGACGCTCCGGTCGTTGAGGTCAAGGACTAGCGTGGAACAACGCCGGGCTCGGCGAGCCCGGCGTTCCTACCCTCCCCGGACCATCGCGAAATAGCTTACCGTGTCCCCGTCCTTCAAGGCTCGCCGGGGGCCGGAAATTTTGTAGTTCACGGCACAGAGCAGGAAGGGCCGCGCCAAGGGCGGAATCCCCAAGGCTCGATGGAGATCCCGAAGCCGGGCGCCCTCGGGCAGTTCCATGTACCCCCGTTCGTCCAGGGCGGCCGGATCCGCGTTGGCCGGGGGATAGACCCGAATCCTCATTCCGCCATCCGGACTGCATCCACGGGACAGGAGGAGGCGCAGATGCCGCAGCTGGTGCAGTCCTCCCGCCTCGCGAGCTCCGGGTACGCCTTCCGATAGGCATCCAGGCCCGTCCGCCGAAGCTCCAGGCAGGAGAAGGGGCAGGCTTGCACGCAGATCCCGCAGGCCATACAAAGGCCGTAGTCGAAGGTCGGAAACTTCTTGGCCATATCAATACTCCAGACCCGGCAAGGAGGAAAGGCCGAGGGCTTCAAAGGTCTCCCGGGTCGGGAGGCCCGTCTCCTCGTCCCAGCCCCAGGCCCTGCGGTACTGCCGGATCATCTCG
>JAAYUR010000405.1 GCA_012517645.1 Treponema sp. | reverse complement strand
TGGGGGCGGCGATCCTGGTCCTGGGGGGACTGGTCCTGTTCGGAACCCTGCACACCTAGCAGGGTGCTGACAAACTCGAGGCTTGTCAGCACCCTGCTAGGCAATTGCTCGAAAGGCTTGCGCTTTTCTGCGCAATTGCGGCATTAAGGAAGCTGTTGACCAAGGCGCCATCGCCTTTGTCAACAGCCTGCTAGTAATCCCGGCCTGCCGAACCGGGGCCCGGTCAATACAAATGGCCCATCCGTTCCCGCTTGGTCTCCAGGTAGGATCCGTCGTGAGGATTGGGCTCGATGACCACCGGAATCCGGCCGGTGACCTCGATTCCCGCCTTCCGCATGCCCTCGATCTTGTCCGGATTGTTGGTCATCAGGCGGATCGACCGAACCCCGAGAAGGCGGACGATCGCCGCTGTGACCGCGTAGTCCCGGGCGTCGTCCGGGAAGCCCAGGTAGCGGTTGGCCTCCACGGTGTCCAGGCCGAGCTCCTGGAGGCGGTACGCCTTGATCTTGTTCAACAACCCGATTCCCCGGCCCTCCTGTTTCATGTACACCACGGCTCCTCGTCCTTCCGCCTCTATGTACCGGAGCGCGGCTTCCAGCTGGTCCCGGCAGTCGCAGCGGAGGCTCCCGAACACGTCTCCGGTGTGGCATTGGGAGTGGATCCGCAGGGGCAGGTCCTCCGCGCCCTCCACGGAACCCTTGAGTACGGCGGTGTGTTCCTTGTCGTGCTTGGCGTCGTAGAACCCCGCGATCTCGAATTCCCCGAACCGGGTGGGGAGCTTCGCTCGGGCGACTAGTTGGACGCAGAGTTCCTCGTCCCGACAGTACGCGCCCTTGCCGGCGCAGAAATACTCCTCGGCGTAGTAGTCCGGCTTCCCGGTCAACTTGGCCTCCAGCTCGGCCCGGGACATCGTGTTTCGGCAGGATTCAAGGAATTCTTCCGGGGACTGGATTGTTTCCATGTCAGCTCCCGACCGGACATACCGGCCTCGATTTAAGGTACTTACAGGAACGGCCGCGGGCAAGGCGGGCTGATCGATCCGGGCGCGGAGTCAAAGGTTCCGGCCGGGAGAGGGACGGCGTACGAGGGAAGCCCCGTGGCCGCTTCGGACAGACAGCTCGAACCGGCCCCCGGCAGCGGGTTCCCGATCCCTTCTCGGAACCCGATATCTTGATCGGTTCACCAATCTTTTTCTTGCTCAGCCGCCCGAAGGGATTATACTGATCCCATGAAGCGAAGAGACCGCCTTATCGAGGAACTCCACGGGATTCAGGAAACTTCGGGACGCAATTGGCTGCCCCCGGAGGAATTGGATGCTCTGGCCGACCGGTTCGGCATGCTTCGGGGCGATATCCGAGGGGTGGCCTCGTACTATTCCATGTTGAGCCTGCGCCCCCGGGGACGCCATGTCATCCGGCTTTGCGTGTCCCCGGTCTGCCGCATGATGGGTTCCGAGGACCTGTTGGAGTTCCTGAGCCGGGAGCTTGGAGTCCGGCCGGGAGGCGCAACCCAGGACGGACTGTTCACGCTGGAGGAATGCCAGTGCCTGGGGCAGTGCGGACTTGCCCCGGCCATGATGGTGGACGGGCGGGTCTTCGTCCGCCTGACCCCCGATTCTGCGCGGAAGGCCCTGGACCTTTATAGGGTTCCGGACGCCGAGGACCGCCCTGCCGCGGCGGCCGGCTCGGCGGCTTCCGTGGAGCCGGATCCGGCCCGTCCCGCGGCTTCCTCCTGTCCCGGGGAAACCCGGATCGCTCTCCGCTACATCGACGTCCACGACCCCGGGGACATAGGGTCCTACGAACGCGCCGGAGGCTGGGCGGGGCTTCGCGCCGCGCTCAAGCGAAACCCCGAGGACCTGGTCGCCGATTTTACAAAGGCGGGGCTCCGAGGAAGGGGAGGGGCGGGATTCCCCACGGGCACGAAGGAGCGGTCAGCCGCCCAGACCTGCGAGGATTGCGACCGGTACGTGGTAGTGAACGCCGACGAGGGGGAGCCGGGTACATTCAAGGACCGGGTCATCCTGGAGCGGGAACCCCAGCTTCTGCTGGAGGGCCTGGTCATCTCGGCGTACGCGATCGGCGCCCGGATGGGGTATGTCTACATACGGGGCGAATACACCCGGTCCATCCGCAACCTTCGGACCGCGATCGGCCAAGCGAAAGCCGCGGGGTACCTGGGGGAGAACATCCTGGGCTCGGGCTTCGACTTCGACGTGGAGATCCGGAGGGGGGCGGGCTCCTACCTCTGCGGGGAGGAACTGACCCTCCTGGAATCCCTGGAAGGCAAGCGGGGCTATCCCCGGATCAAGCCGCCCTTCCCCGCGGAAAAGGGACTCTGGGGAAAGCCCACGCTGGTGAACAACGTGGAAACCCTGGCCAACGTCCCCTGGATCGCAGAACGGGGGGCCGACGCTTACCTGGCCCTGGGAGTACCGGGTTCCCCGGGGACCAAGATCTTTTGCGTCTCCGGGGACGTGGCGCGTC
>JAAYUR010000247.1 GCA_012517645.1 Treponema sp. | reverse complement strand
GCGGCTTCGGGATGCGGCTGATCGGATTGTTGGCGGAGCAGATGGGAGGGGACTGCCGGCGGGAAGGAGCCCGGTGGACCCTGCGCTTCCCGGCGGATACTTCGGATGGACGGAAAGCGGCCCCGCCTACCTGAGCTTTCCCGCCAGTTCCCGGGCCCAGGCGACGACGGGCTCGGCTTCCCAGGAGTCGAACAGTTCCTTGCCGAAGAACCGCATTCGCCCCCCGAAGGCGGACGCGGCCACGGGCGCGAGTCCAGCCTTTGCGGCGACGGGGTCGATGTAGAGCCCCACGGCCTTGGCTTGGCGCTCCGCCAGGGTGCCCTGGTCCGGGGCGTCCGGGGCCGATCCGGGCTCCCGGCCGTGGATCACGCCGCCGGCGCTCACGAAGACCGCGGTCGGCTTGCCCGCCGCGGCAAGGCGGGCCAGGAGACGGCGGGCGGGGCCCTTCCACTGCCCCGCGGCGATGGACGATCCCACCACGAAGGCGTCGTAGGCTTCGAGCTCCCGGCGGCCGACCTTGCGGGCGTCCAGGACCTCGACATCGCGGCCGTCCGCCTCTTTTAGAGTGTCCGCGACAAGACGGGCGGTCTTGGCCGTCGATCCCCAGCGGGTCGAATAGGCGATCAGGATTTTCATAGGGTCTCCTAAAAAAGCCCCCGGCACGGGCCGGGGGCCGATAGTACTCAGGCTTCCGGGATCGCCGGGCCTAGAACTTCCACTGCTTCTGCCGTTTCAGGTAGGTCCGGACCAGGTCGTAGTCCGAGTCCTTGGCGGGGGCGTAGCCCTCGTGGTTGTAGATCTTCCGCATGATCGCAAGGCCGTTGGGGTCCTTCATCATGTTGATGAAGGCCATACGGACGGCTTCCTTGAGTTTGGGATCCAGGGCGGGGATGACGGAGATCGTGTCGTTGGGGATCTCGGAGGTGTTGGCGATCAGGACGACTTTCTTCATGAGGTCCGGGTAGAAGGCCTCCTTCTCGAAGAGGGTCCGGGCGTCCTTGAAGGTGAAGGCCGCGTCCGCCTGGCCGTTGTAGACCGCGGTGATGGCGTTGTCGTGGCCCCCGACGTTCATCCAGGTCACGTCCTTCTCGGGGTCCAGGCCGTTGTCCGCCAGGAGGTTGGCGGGCCACACGAAGCCGGAGGTGGAGGTGAAGGAGGCGATGGCGATCTTCTTGCCCTTGAGGTCCTTGACGCTCTTGATGCCGGAGTCCACTCCCGCCACGAGCTGGGCCTTATAGCCGGCCACCAGGGGCTTGTCCTTGAGGAGCTTTCCGTTGTCGTCCACGTCGTACCGGGTGGACTTCAAAATTGCCTCGGCGGCTCCCTCGTCGGCGGCCATGACGTAGGCGGTTGTGGCCAGAAGCCCTACGTGGATCTGCTTGGAGGCCATGCCCTCGATCAGGGCGTTGTAGTCCGTGGCGACGGTGACGTTGACCTTGCGCTTGAGCTGGGCTTCCAGCATCTGCTGCAGGGGCATGCGCTGGGCGTCCAGGTAGGCGGCGTCCCGGGAGGGGATCAGCTGGACCTGGAGCACCTCCGGGTTGATGGGCTTTTCCTTGGTTCCCTCCGCGAAGAGCGCGAGGGGCAGGACAAGAGCGACGACGAGCGCCAAAGCGATACGGTTCTTCATGGGATCCTCCTAATAAACGTGCGGATACCGCGAACAAGGTTCTCGATATATGGTACTCTAGAGGGGCTGTTCTGTACATACGATTTTTCTTCGGTTAGAGTGGCGGATGCCGCGCGGGGACCCCGGACCGATCCGGTCCCGGCCCCGGTTACGCCCGCCGCCCGAAAGGAGCGCCCATGATCCAGTTCACCAACGTTTCCAAGACCTACCCCAACGGGGTCCAAGCGCTCAAGGGAGTCAACCTCACGATAGACAAGGGCGAGTTCGTGGCCATCCTGGGCCTCTCGGGGGCCGGGAAATCCACACTCCTCCGCCTGATCAACCAGCTGATCGACACCACCGAGGGCGAGGTGACGGTCAACGGGGTGGCGGTGAACAAGGCGGCCGGCAAGACCCTGCGGAACGTCCGGCGCCAGATCGGGATGATCTTCCAGGGCTTCAACATCGTGAAGCGGATGTCCGTCCTGGCCAACGTCCTGTCCGGCCGGGTGGCCTACAATCCCACTTGGCGGACCGTGCTGGGACTCTTCCCGGAGGAGGACAAGCAGATCGCCTACCGGGCCTTGAAGCGGGTGGACATCCTGGAGAAGGTCCACACCCGGGCCAGCGAGCTTTCCGGGGGCCAGCAGCAGCGGGTGGCCATAGCCCGGGCCCTGGCCCAGGAGCCCCTGGTCATGCTGGCGGACGAGCCCGTGGCCTCCCTGGACCCGGTCACCACGATCCAGGTGATGGACTACCTCAAGAAGATCAACCGGGAGGACGGGATCACCACGGTGGCCAACCTCCACCATGTGGACCTGGCCCTGAAGTACGCCACCCGGGTGGTGGGCATCCGGGCGGGAACCATCGTCTACGACAAGCAGATGAAGGACATCGACAAGGACAACTTCCTCCACGAGATGGAACAGGTCTACGGGCGTCGCATCCACGCGGACGAGGTCCTGGGGGACGAGGAATGAGCGGCCCCGTCGAGCGGATCGTCGTCCCGAAGCCGAACCACCTTCGGCGCAACCTCATCATCCTGGGGGTCACGGCCCTGATCGTGGGGAGCGCCTGGTTCGCGGGCTTCGACCTGGGCCGGATCCTCCTGAACCTCCGGAAGGGCGGCCGCCTTTTAGGCCGCATGTTCCTCCGGCCCGACTGGGCCTACACCCCCCGGATCGTGGATCCCCTACTGGAGACCGTCAAGATGTCCATTGTTGGCACATTCTGGGGGGCGATCCTGGCCTTCCCCACCGCGGTCTTCGCGGCCAACAACTTCATCAAGAACCCCTGGATCGCCCAGCCCCTCCGGGTGATCCTGAACATCACCCGGTCCATCCCCGCCATGGTCATGGCCTCGGTCTTCGTGGCGGTCTTCGGGATCGGGGCCTTCAGCGGGGTCGTGGCCCTGGTGATCTTCACCTTCGGCCTCATCTCCAAGCTCACCTTCGAGTCCATCGAGGCCATCGACCAGGGCCAGGTGGAGGCCCTCCAGGCGGTCGGGGCCAACAAGCCCAACATCCTGCGCTACGCCATCGTGCCCCAGATCCTGCCCCAGTTCCTCTCGTACACCCTGTACGGCTTCGAGATCAACGTCCGGGCCGCGGCGGTCCTGGGCTACGTCGGGGCAGGCGGCATAGGCCAGATCTTCGAGCAGAACCTGGCCTGGCGGAACTTCGACCGGGTGGGGCTCATCATCATCATCTCGTTCTTCGTGGTCCTGGTCATCGACCTGGCCAGCTCCGCCATGAGGAGGAAGCTCGTATGACCGACCGCATCCTGGTCCCGAAGGAGCGGAACCCCCTGCGGACCCTGTACAACATCCTGAACTACGGCGGACTCGCGGCCCTGGTCCTGTGGAGCTCCTCGGGGATCCAATACCTGGGGATCATGCAGACCGCCCGGGGCACCGTGGAGGCGATCCTCCGGGGCTTCGTCCTGCCGGACGTGGCCTACCTGGCCAACTGGACCAAGGACGGACTGCCCTACGCCATCGTGGAGACCATCGCGATATCCATCGCGGGAACCTTCGCCTCCGCCCTCCTGTCCATCCCCGTGGCCCTTCTGGCCAGCCAGAACATCGTGGGCCCCCGGGTGTCCAAGCTGGGCAAGGTGCTCGTGACCGCGGTGCGGACCTTCCCGGAACTCATCCTGGCCCTGATCTTCATCAGCGTGGTCGGGCCCGGGGCCCCCGCGGGCATCCTGGCCATCGGGATCCACTCGATCGGGATGCTGGCCAAGCTCTTCTCCGAGGCCATCGAGAGCATGGACATGGGGGTCAAGGAGGCCCTGGACTCCTGCGGGGCCACGCCCATGGAGGTCCTCTTCCGGGCCATGCTTCCCGAGGTGGCGCCGGAGTTCATCTCCTACACCCTGTACCGCTTCGAGATCAACGTCCGGGCGGCCTCCACCCTGGGCCTCGTGGGCGCGGGAGGGATCGGGGCGCCCCTGATCTTCGCCATCCGGAACCGGGCCTGGCCCCGGGTGGGGATCATCATGATCGTGATGGTCGTCGTGGTGACCGTGATCGACCTTGTGTCCGGCCGGCTCCGCAAGAAGCTCGTCTAGGCCCATGAACATACTGCTCGTCAACGACGACGGCGTGGAGGCCCGGGGGCTGGCCCTCCTGGCCCGGGTGATGCGGGAGCACGGCGACCTCTACGTCGTGGCCCCCCACAGCCAGCAGAGCGCCATCGGCCACGGCATCACCATCCACGACCCCATCCGGGTCCACGAGCGGAAGGGCCTGTTTCCGGGCTCCGGCGCCCGGGTCTGGAGCCTGGAGGCCAAGCCCGCGGACTGCGTCAAGTTCGCCCTGTACGCCCTGAACCTCCCGGTGGACCTGGTGGTCTCGGGGGTGAACGACGGGCCGAACATGGGCACGGACATCGTCTACTCCGGCACCCTGGCCGGGGCCTCGGAGGCGGTGATCTGCGGGAAGCCCGCGATCGCCGTGTCCACGGACTTCGGGTACTTCGACCTGGCGGAGCGGGAGCTGGCCGGGGTGATGTCCACGCTCCTCGACTCGAGGGTCCTTTCCAAGGACAACGTCCTCAACGTGAACTTTCCCCGCCGGGGCTTCGAGAAAAGCCTGGGAATCCGGGTCTGCGACATGGGGGACCGCCCCTTCCTCCACGAGTTCGTGGAGATCGACGGGGTCTACTGGGCCAAGGGCACCTGGGGGGAGGGAAACAACCCCCCGGGCACGGATGTCTGGGCCTACAAGAACGGCTACGTGTCCGTGACCCCGATCCAGGTGAACCGGACCAATTACGAGTACATGAAGGTCCTCCGGGAACGGCTTCCCGGGGCCGAGTAGCCGGAGGCGGACGGTGGACGGGATCTGGCAAAGATTGGGCATTCGATTCACGGAACCCTACCGGGATCCCCTGTGGGGGACCATCCTCTTCCCGACGGAATTCCTGGATATCCTCTCGAGCCCGGAGTTCGTGAAACTCTCCCGGATCCTCCAGCTGGGGCCCACCCACCTGGTCTACCCCGGGGCCACCCACACCCGCCGGGCCCACTCCATCGGTGTCTTCTCCATGGCCGCCCGGGTCCTCAAGGCGGTGGCTCCCTTCGCGGGGGACCAGGTGACCCCGGAGGGGGCCCGGGCCTTCCTGGCCGCGGCCCTTTGCCACGATGTGGGGCACTTCCCCTACGCCCACTCCCTGAAGGAGCTTCCCCTGGAGGAGCACGAGGCCTTGACGGCCCGGGCCCTGACCGGTCCCATGGCCGCGGCCCTGGAGAAGGCCGGGGCGGATCCGGCCCAGGCGGCGGCCATCGTGGACGTGAAATCCCCGGCCGTCGGGACCGGGACGGCGCTGTACCGGTCCCTCCTCTCGGGGGTCCTGGACCCGGACAAGCTGGACTACCTGAACCGGGACGCCTGGGCCTGCGGGGTCCCCTACGGAGTCCAGGACACGGAGTACATGCTCCGCCACATCGTCCTGGACGAGGAGGGCCGCCCCGGGGTGGACGACCGGGGGGTCATGGCCGTGGAGTCCGTCCTCTTCTCGAAGTACCAGATGTACCGGGCCGTGTACTGGCACAAGGGGGTCCGCGCCCCCACCGCCATGGTCAAGAAGGCGGTGATCGAGGCCCTCCGGAACGGCGCGGTGGACTCCGCCGACCTCTACGGCCTGGACGACTCGGGCTTCTACGCCCTGATGTCCGGTCCTGGCCGGGATCCCGAGAGACTTGTGCGCTCGGTCTTCGACGGCCGGATCTTCCCCTCTTGTTACGAGGCGCCCTACGACGAGACCGTCCCCGCCCAGCGCAAGGCAGCCCACCTGGTCACCCGGACCGCCGTGGAAAAGGAGCTGGCCGCGGCCGTCTCCGCCCGGACCGGAGCGCCCTGCCGCCTGGTGGTCGACCTCCCGGAGCCCCTGTCCTTCGAGACCTCCATGAACGTGGCCGGTACCGGGAAAAAGTTCAGCGAGTCCGCCACGGTCTTCCGGCCCGAGGTGGTCCGGGGCTTCTCCCACAGCCTCCGGGTCCTCCGGGTCTTCTGCGACGCGGATCCCGGGGCCGCGGCCCCCGCGGTGGCGGAGATCCTGTCCGGGCGCGGCTGAGCCGGGGCCGCGGCGGCGGG